>JAJTER010000026.1 GCA_021299835.1 Saprospiraceae bacterium
GATAAACCCCTGGCGACCTCTTTTCTTTTTCGCTATCTCGATTTAAAAAAGGGGGCCGCATTTTCCACAGAAATGCTGGAAAAAATGACGACAAGAATAGCCGCTCTTCCTTATGTTGAACTCATTGATGCAAAACCTGTCCTTTCAGGCGAAAAGGTAAGCTGGATGCTTACTATGAAGAAAAAATCGGCCAGTCGATTCGATTTTTTGATTGGATTATTACAGGGAGCTTCTACTAATGCCGGAGGTACCTTGTTAACAGGTACTCTTGAGGGTGAATTTCTAAATTCTTTCGGTCGTGGAGAAAGGCTTTATATTCAATTTGAAAAATTAAGGCCAGAAACACAACGGCTGCAAATGGCGCTCCGATACCCTTTTTTATTAGGTTCTCCCCTGGGACTCGACTGGCGGGCCGATTTATACAAACGCGATACCTCATTTCTTAATGTAGAACAATCAATAGGTCTTCTTTTCCAGTTTCGAGGTGGCGATTACTGGCAAATTCATCTCGAATCGAATAATAGCCGCCTCATAGGTATTGATGAAAAAAAATTATTGCAATCGAATAAACTTCCAGACCAACTCGATATGAAACAATCTGGTATTGGATTTTCTTTCTCTTTTAATAGAACAGATTACGCATTGAACCCTCGTTCAGGGTGGATATTACAAACTCGGATAACCGCTGGTAATCGCAGAATCATTCAAAATACCAGAATTGTTGCCTTAGGATTTTCAGAAAAGTATAATGAGTTTAAAAATCAGGCACGATACAGAGTTCACGCTGAGGGGAGTTATTTCATTCCAATAGGAAGAAATAGTACGATTCAGACCAACGGAATGGTTGGCTACCTCGGAGGAAGTGGTGAGCTACTTAGCAACGAATTATTTCGACTTGGTGGAAATCAAAATTTACGCGGATTCGATGAAGAGGCTTTTTTAGTACGTCAATTTATGCTGGCAACAATAGCTTACCGCCTTCTGATTAGTAAAAATTCCTATATCTATACCTTTTTTAACCAATCATTCCTTACAGAAATGAAGGAAGGAATAGCCGTGAATGATAAACCATTTGGACTGGGCGCAGGCCTTAATATCGAAACTACTGCAGGCTTATTTGGTATAAGCGTTGCGGTAGGTTCAAACAATGGTCAGCCATTAAGTAGCGCCACGCCCAAAATACACCTTGGATTTAAAAATATATTCTAAAAGCTAAAGCCAATAGAGAGCTGCAAGGATAAGTTCAAATCTTCGTCACTTCTGGGAATGATTTTTCCCGCACTATCCAGACTTTGCAAGGATAGTTCTTGTTCGGCCCGTGTTAAATCCATGAATCCTTTTTGAACCCTTGCACCTAAATAAAGACCCTGGCTCATAAATATGCCCAGTCCAGCGTGTAGGCCCGCATCTATTCTGTTGAAAAGGGGAACGCCCGTGTCTCTGGTATCATAATAGGCGCCTAAAGTAGAGGGAACCACCACTCTTCTATTGTCAACCGTGATAACCTTTGCATTGAGAACACCAGTTTGTTGATACTGATCTTTGAAATAATCATATTTTAAAGGAACAAGAAGCGGTTCAATGGTTTGACCCACCGTACTTTTTCCGTTGTAATTCAATTCTCCCACACCTCTTGAACTAAGCATAAAACTTCCATAGCCACCGCCGGATAATTCAATTCTACCTAAACGTAAAAAAACAGATAGAGGTAAATCTAAATAGGTGTTGGTTATTCTGAGCGTAGTATATCTCGTTCCTCTTGTATTAACCACAGCTCCTGCCTCTGTGAAGAGTCTTAAATAGGAATCCCCTTGATATTGGTAATCAGTGCCCCGCTGTGAGTACAATATTTCTGCACGCAAGCCTACTGCGCTATTCAATTTTCTGCTAATCATGCCACCTATGTGGAAGCCACTTGAGAAGGTATTTCGCTCCAGATTATTTCCACCTGGATCAATCTCTGAAGGACCGTCAATTCTTGAATAGTTTAAACCAGCGCGAATGCCACCTGACCATCCTTGAGCAATCATTGAAAAGGGTAGTAGCAGTGCAATTAAAAGTGAGATATTATTACGCATTATGTATTTGTTTAAGATGATTAGAGTTGATACATTACCTGGACAGGACAGTGATCTGAATGAACAATATCATTTAGTTGATCAGCTGCGATGATGGTTTCTTTCATTTCAGGGCTGACCATCTGATAGTCAATTCTCCATCCTTTATTATTTCCCCGGGAGTTCGCACGGAAGCTCCACCAGCTATATTGAACTTTACTTGGATGAATTGAACGGAAAGCATCTACAAAGCCCGACGCTATCCATTGATCCATCCAGGCCCGTTCCTCGGGTAGAAATCCTGAACTTTTTTTATTTCCTACAGGGTCATGAATGTCAATAGGATTATGTGCAATATTTAAATCTCCAACCACGATACAACGCGGTCTTTCCATTAAAAGGGATTGCAGCCAGGTGGAAAAGTCCGATAGAAATTCCATCTTGAAATCCTGCCTGATGTCTCCGGTAGTTCCAGAGGGGAAGTAACAATTTAACAAAGTCCAGTCCCCAAAATCTGTCCTGATTATTCTTCCTTCGCGATCGTATTTTTCAATACCGCATCCGACAACCACCAAATCAGGTTTAATTTTAGAAAAAGTAGCCACGCCACTGTATCCTTTTTTTTCAGCTTGCGCCCAGCTTACGAAATAACCCAGGTCCTCAAAGGGCGTAAAATCGATTTGATCAAACTGTGCTTTTGTCTCTTGAACACAAAACAAGTCGATATTCGATTCACTTAACCATGCGATCAATCCTTTATCGAGGGCGGAACGAATACCATTAAGATTATAAGAAACTAATTGGAGCATATTTCCTTTTAAGTCATTTGAAACGTCAAACAACGCAAAGATAAGTAAGCCTTCTTAATAATGGAGAATTAAAGTGATTTAGGACTCATTTTCAGATAGACTTTCCTCATCGGCCTCTGGCATTGCTGGACGGTCTTTCCATTTTAAATAAAATGGAATACCTGTAAGCATTAATAGTAAACCTATTATAGCTTCACCAGGCTTGTTATACAGCGTAAAAATAGTGAGAACCAGGCAAAAGGCAACGAATAACATGGGTACAACCGGATAACCAGGTACTTTATACGATGAAGGGGCACCTCCGTTTCGCTTTCTTAATATAAATACGCCGTAAGTACAAAGTCCATAAAAAAGGAAAGAGGCAAAAATTAACATATCTGTTAATTGGTCGAAACTACCTGACAAGATGAGAACGGAAGACCAGAAGGCTTGATACCATAGGGCATTCCCGGGTGTTCTGTACTTTGGGTGAACCTTTCCGGCAGAGGCAAAAAATTCTCCTCTTCTAGCCATGGCATAGTATAATCTGGCACCCAGTAAAATGGTGGTATTAGTGCAGCCAAAAGTAGAAATACAAATGAGAATGGCTATAAATATAGTTCCCGCAGGGCCTACTATTTTTTCAATCACAGCAACCGCCGCAATTTTGTTTTTACCTTCATGAATTTGAATGAGTTCGTCTGCCGGCATAGCATATAAATAGGCCAGATTGACCAACAGATAAATAGCAATAACAGCGAGCATGCCAAAAAATAGGGCCAGAGGTAAATTTTTCTTTGGATTTTGTATCTCTCCTCCAATAAAACTTACCGTTATCCAGCCTTCGTAGGCCCAAAAGGCAGCTAGCATTGCCGCGAAAAATGCAGCGAATTGGGTGAATCCATCTGCACTCAAGCGTTCATACCCTGCCGCTGGTTGACTAATATTAGACCAACTGCCTCCTTGCCAGCTAAGTCCAAGGAGTACGATAATCAGCAAACTGATAACCACCGTTGCTGTAGTCCACTGACTTAAAATACCCGCTTCTTTAACTCCCCGAAAATTTAAAAAAGTAAGTCCAATAACCAGGGAAATAGCCAATAACTTTACGCCAATATTGGCAAATGGGAAGATGATGCCGCCGATAGATAGCGCGGAAATCTCTGGAGAAAAGCCAGCCAAAGGATATAAAGCATTCACCGATTCTGCGAAAACATAGGCAATAGAGGCTACTGACGCAGTTCTAATAACAGCATAGTTGCTCCAGCCAAAGAAAAAAGCAATCGTTTTGCCATAAATTTCTCTTAAAAATACATAAGCCCCGCCCGATCCTGTAATTTGTCCCGATACTTCAGCAACGGATAAAGCGCCAGCTAAGGTGACCAAACCTGCGGCTACCCAAGCGGCAAGAACCCAGGTGGGTGACAATAACTCGGCCGTCATAGGAGCTACTTTTTTGAAAACTCCTGAACCTATGATTGAACTGATAACCAAAACGATAGCCATCGAAAGGGTAATCGTCCGCGCAAGTTGAGTATCCTTGCTTCCCGTTGTTGATTGAGACATAATATGTGCTGTTAAAATTTATCTCCTGGTTTTGACTTTTAATACATCGTAAAATAGGTATTGTCCCAATGAAAACCTAATTAACAAGAAGAAAAGTGCTGTTTTCAAAAATGATGGTTAACAAAATGGTCAACGTTAAATTACCTTTAGTAAATTCAATATATATTCCATAATCATTTGAAATATAGGGTGATTTTTTAATTCTTTTATCAAGCATTAAGTTTCCGCGCCAATGTTATTTGCATTGAAACTTAGAGCGGATAGAAAATTAGATAGTAAAGTTTCTGAGCAAATTTCCAGACTATTACATAATGATATTTAACGGCCCCAAACTGGCTTCAACTGTTTTTTTAGGGTTTAGCTTAATTTCTTCCTATTTGAATCCCAAATTTTTAGTAACAAAGAAGATTTAGTTAAATATTAAAAAAGGTCATAAAATCTCCCTTTTCCGATAAGTGCCAGAGAAGCGAGATTTTATGACCGTTCGATATATTAATTATTTTCCTCCCGGAGTACAATTTTTTCTAAGGTATTCTGTAAATAAAGTACGTAAATGTTCTGTTGTTCCTTCTCCCTCTCTTATACTGTGTGAACGATTAGGGTAAGGCATGAACTGGAACTGGCGGTTATGTTTTATAAATTCATTGACTAGTTTTTCCGCATTTTGATAATGCACATTGTCATCACCCGTTCCATGTATATACAGTAGATTTCCAACCAGATTCTTAGCGTGGGTTATAGGTGAACCCAAAACAAAATCTTCTCTATTTTCCTGTGGAATGCCCATGTAGCGCTCCTGATAGATATTATCATAGCTCAGCTGATCCCCAACGGCAGCGACAGAAATGCCTGTTTTAAAAATAGCGGGGTACTGAAATAGTAGATTTAAAGTGGAGGACCCGCCACCGCTCCATCCATGAACTGCCACTCTGGAGGTGTCCATAAAGGAATATTTAGCAAATAGCGCCTGTGCTCCCTGGGCCATATCTAAAATATTAATCCTGCCAATATTTCTGTAAATAGCCTTCCTCCATGCTCTTCCTTTTGGTGAAGGGGTGCCGCGATTATCAAGAGAAGCATAAATGTATCCATCGGCGGACATATCACCTTTGTACAAACTATTTCTTCCTGTTCCATAAGCGTCCCTAACCGTGCTTCCTGCAGGTTCACCATATACAGTAAAAACTACAGGGTATTTAAGATTTGGATTGAATCCTTTAGGTTTTGTAAACCAGGCGTCTAGGTTAACTCCATCAGCCGTAGTGATTTGCAAAAAGGTTATATCTAAATCTGTCACCGCTTTTTCCAATTGCGAATCAATGGATTTTGCAGGATCCAATGGCGTATTGGTAGGTAAATTTAACCATTCCGTAGTTGGACGGGTTTTTGCATTTGAAAAATTATGCCTGGCAAATTTTCCTTTTGGACTTATATCATAGCTATGTGAACCTGTTTGATTTGCAGGAGAAATTCTGGTAGCCGTTCCCTTCCCATCTAAAGTAGTTCTATAAAGGTAAGACTGGGTAGCATTATCAGGAGAAGCCATGAAATATAGCTGATTGTTGTCTTCGTCAATTCTTGAAATAGAAATGACGTCATAATTCCCTGAGGTTAAGCATATTTCCTTTTTTCCATCTCTGCTTATTAAATAAACATGCCTCCAGCCATCTTTTTCAGACTGCCATAAAAAGCTTTTTCCGCCTTCAAGCCAATCCCAACCTTCCGGTCCATCAATATCGATCCAGGCTTCATCTGTTTCCTGATAAAATGATTTAGCTATGCCAGTAGCTGACTGAATATAAAACAGGTTACTTGTATTTTGCTTTCTGTTTAATTGTTGTACAATGAGTTCATTGCTATTTCCTGCCCATTCCATTCTGGGCAAATAGGTTTGACGCGGATCGCCGGGTATATTCATCCAAAGCGTTTTTCCACCAGTGACGGGAACCACGCCAATTTTATAAGGGGAAGGTGCCTCACCAACTTTTGGGTATTCCACGGGGACGTTGAACGAATAGGTTGAATCCGTGTTGTTTATCATCAAAAAATTTCTGATTTGACGGGCATCTATCTGCCAATACGCAATGGATTTAGCATCGGGACTCCAGCGAAATCCATCTCTACATCCAAATTCCTCCTCATAAACCCAATCAAAAGTACCATTTATAAGCCTGCTGTCACCATCGGTGGTTAATGGAGTAATGGCACCTGAAGCAATATCTTCGACATAAATATTATGTGCTTGTACGTAAGCTACTTTTTTGCTGTCGGGAGATATTTTTGCAAACATCATGGTTGACGCCGGGAATTTGGTACCCAATTGCTTTAAATTTTTGGTAGCCATATCCAAAATCCAATAATCACCTTTAGTATCTTGTCTCCAAACTCGCTGAGTATTGGTGTATATTAATACTTTTTGATTGTCAGCTGAATATTCAAAACTTCGCACCTGCAATGGTTTGGACTGACCTTTTGGAATTAAAAGAGCCGCATTAATAAGGGTATCCACCTGGCGGTTGGGAAGGGTGATTTTTACAATCGTATTTTTTTGAATTTCCCTAAGACCGGTTCCATCAGGTGCCCAGTCAATTCTGCCCTGACTTAGAAGCAAAAAAGGTATCGAAAGTAAAAGAAAGGTAATGGTTGATTTCATGATATTATTTTTTTAGCCCAATTTCTCTCAGGCGTTCATCTAAATATTCTCCAGCAGTTATAGGTTCAAAGTGAAGTGGATTTTCATCAGAAACACAATTTTCCAGGCAACTTAAATCCATTTCAGGTCTGGGATGCAAGAAAAAGGGAATAGATAATCTGGGCAAATGCCATTCCTCTTTTGGAGGATTTACAACCCTATGCGTAGTAGAACGCAGGTAATTATTAGTTAATCTCTGTAACATATCACCCACATTGATAACAATTTCGTCCGCTTCAGGAACAATGGGTAACCATTTTCCTTCTTTAGAAAGAAGTTCAAGTCCACCTGCTGAAGCACCTACGAGAAGGGTTATTAAGTTGATGTCTTCGTGCTGTTCTGCACGAATGGCACTCGCCGGTTCCTGCGTAATTGGCGGATAATGAATGGCTCGTAAAATACTGGTACCATTTTCTATTCGCTGGTCAAAATAATCAACGGGTAAATTTAAATGAATGGCAATGGCTTGAAGTAAACTTGATCCTGCGCGCTCGAAGGCCCGATAGAGATTTTCACCCAAGGATAAAAAGGTTGGGGTTTCCAACACTGACACATTACCCGTATTTCCTATTTGAAAAAACTCTTTTAAATCAGCTACTTTTGACTGTTTGGCATGCTCTGTTCCAAAAGCCGTATATCCCCTTTGTCCGTTGGCTCCGGGTATTTTATATTTTAACTTTTCACTTTCCGATAAAGCAAAAAAGGCATGGGCTTCTCTATAAAATGATTGTATCAAATCGGAGGGAATTCCATGATTAATCACCCCAACAAAACCTACCGTATGGAAGGCATTCCCCAAGGTTTCAATAAAAATATTTTTCTCCCCTACATCTCCCTTTTCAAATTGGGATAAATCAATTAATGGAATGGTTCTCATTGAAATAAAATTTTATTTACGTGGTGGTTTGTACCCTGAATCTGTTAGAAATTGTTTAGAATCAACCCGCTGAATCATTTCAGTAAGCGTTAACGAAGGATTTTTTTTCATCAATGCTTTAACTATTTGCCAACCTAACCAGGCGCCCGTTCTACCGGGTGCTTCAATGGGCATTCCAGGTGAATTTGGACTATACTCCACATATTTACGGATTTTTTGCCAATTACTATCATAAAATAGAGATTCTTGCAGGAAGAATGAAAAAATCTCTTTTTCATTATCAACCAACCAATCCCATTGTTGGGCAGAAACTTCCATTATAATTGAATCGTGCGTTGCAGGAAGTAATTTATCCTGAACGTAAAGCTTTTTTCCTTCCCGAATTATTAAAGCCAGTAAATGATCTGTCTCTGGTGGCGGAATTAAATCATCTACCAACGGTTGAAGGGTTTTGGAAACTAAATGATCTGCATTAAAAGACCTAGTCAAATAGGCAGAAAAATTTGGATTTTGTGGATTTTTTTGTTGGTAAGGAAAATTTGAACCTAAATAAAAATCAAGTCCAACCGCCAGATTGTTTTCGCTGTAAATAAAATTTCCTAAAGAGAATTCTGAAATAAAAGTAGTCACTTTAGGGGTTGGTTTTTCTGGAAAATAGTATTTAAAATATTTAAATGAAGTTTTGAAATCAGATTCAATAGGGTCGAAAATGGCATAGATATTTTGGATAGTATCATACAATTTTCGCACTTCCTTAAAATGGGTAAACCCGATCAGGTATTTTTCTTCTCCCTGGGGAGCAATTTGCAAATCGTTGGATCCCAAAATCTGGTTGAAATATATTTCAGCAAATTCTGTATCCTTTTCTTTAATTTGTGCCAACTCTTTGCTGAAATTTAGTGTATCCGCTTGGAAAAGTTCTTTTTCAAATCGCCTGACCTTAAAATCAATGGAGATATTACTGATATCTGGTGTATTTTCAATGTTATCTTCTGAACAAGACATTGAAAAATACATAAGGAATAGGCTTAAAGAAAATAATAACCCGCTTTTTTGAACCATTAGTTGTCGTATTGTTTTCTAAAAATTGTAAACAAAGTTAATTTTAAATTATTGTTCACCACTATTTGAAATAAATGAATAACCCAATAACTGAAAATTGGTTAAACGATTTTATTCGCAGAGGTATTGCGGAAGATGTTGGAGACGGAGATCACACCGCCCTGGCTTGTATTCCTTCTGCCGACCGAAAATCGGCCAGACTTATCGTGAAACAGGAAGGTGTTATTGCCGGCCTCACTATCGCGGAGGCTATTTTTCATTACCTTGATCCTTCTTCTACCTGGAAATCTTTAAAAAATGAGGGTGAATATGTTTTTCCAGGTCAAATAGCTGCTGTTTTAGAGGCAAATACACGGGTTATTTTAAAGGGGGAAAGACTGGCTTTGAATACTATGCAGAGGATGAGTGGTATTGCTACCCTAAGTCATAGGTTGGCAAATAAAGTGGCCGATCTACCCGTCCGTTTAATTGACACCCGGAAAACGACTCCTCTGCTTCGTCCATTGGAAAAACGGGCCGTGTTGCTGGGTGGTTGTGAAAATTATCGCTTCGGGCTTTTTGATCGTATCATGATAAAAGATAATCATATCGATGCTTCAGGAAGTATAACCCAGGCCTTAAAACAAGTACATAACTATCTTAATTTTCATGAACTTCAACTTGAAATTACCGTTGAAGTAAGGAATAAGCAAGAAATTGAAGAGGTTTTAGCCGTTGGAGGTTGTCAGCGGATTATGTTGGATAATTTTTCTCCCGCTGAAATTAAAGAAGCTATAGTTCTCATTGGAAAAAAAATGGAAATTGAGGCTTCAGGGGGTATTAATGAGGATAACTTGAGGGAATATGCGGAAACTGGGGTCGATTTTATTTCCTTAGGCGCTTTGACGCATTCCGCAGGAAGTTTAGACCTGAGTCTTAAAATAATTTCTTAAGGTGGAAATTGCTCCACTAAAAGAATTAATGTGAAGAACATGCAGCTTACAATAAGCCAAAATCTAAGGTCGCGATGTAGTTGGGGAATAGGTTCAAGTTTCACTCGGGTATTTGTTTTTATCGCTGTTAAGCAAAAAGGATACCATAGCAAAAAATCGTTATATGTCTCAAACCTATACCAGTGGCTGAATTTACTGTTTAAAAATGACAAAAAATTGTTAGTCAAACTACTTAAATATACCTAATTTTTATACTATGAAAAAAGATGTTTTAATTATAGGAGGTGGAATTGTTGGACTTGCTACAGCATACAGACTTTTGTTGGAAAAACCTGAATTATCCCTGACGCTGGTAGAAAAAGAAGCAGGGTTAGCAAAACATCAAACGGGACACAATAGTGGCGTTATTCATTCGGGTATCTACTACCGCCCGGGAAGCCTCAGAGCTAATAATTGTATTACCGGATACAAGGAATTGCTTGAATTTTGTACCGCAGAGAACATTCCTTTCGATATTTGTGGTAAATTGATTGTTGCCACCTCAGAACAGGATATTCCCAGTATGGAAAAAATATGGCAAAATGGACTGCAAAACGGCCTGACAGGCATTCGCCGTATTTCAAAGGAGGAAGCCCTGGAAAGAGAACCTCATATTCATGTTAAAGAGGCTATTTTGGTTCCTCAGGCGGGGATTGTCGATTATACCACGGTTTCATTGAAATATGCAGAAAAAATAAGGGCCTTAGGCGGAGAAATTTTAACGAACTTTAAGGTAAACCAAATTATAAGATCTAAAAGTGACATAGTCATCCGATCTTCCGATGCAAGAGAAATTTCAGGGAGTATTTTAGTTAATTGCGCTGGCTTATATTCCGATAAAGTGGCTCAAATGACTGGAATGCCTTTACCTCCACTTCAAATTATACCTTTTAGAGGCGAATATTATGACCTGAAACCCGAAAAACAGTATTTGGTGAATCACCTGATTTATCCCGTTCCAAATCCTGATTTTCCTTTCCTTGGGGTTCATTTTACCAGAATGATAGGGGGAGGTATTGAAGCTGGACCCAATGCAGTGCTGGCTTTTAAAAGGGAGGGGTATTCCCGTTGGGACATTGACGCAAAAGAATTGGCAGAAACTATATTTTTTCCCGGGTTCCGTCGTTTAGCTACCAAACACTGGCAACACGGTTTGGGAGAATTACACAGATCATTCTCCTCCGCCGCTTTTGTAAAAGCGCTTCGTCACCTGATTCCTGAAATTAATGAGGAAGATTTAGTTCGTGGTGGCGCTGGTGTCAGAGCAATGGCAACCGATAATCTAGGTAATATGAGTGACGATTTTCTTATATTTGCCGATAACCAAATTGTCAATGTATGCAATGCGCCTTCGCCGGCAGCTACCGCCTCTTTGGCTATTGGTAAAACAATTGCATCAAAAGCATTAGATATTTTATGATTTAAAGTGGGATATGGAAGCTATACAAATGGTTGATCTTAAAGGTCAATACCTAAGAATTAAATCTCAGGTGGATGAGGGAATTATGGAGGTTTTAACAGATACCTCTTATATCAACGGACCTCAGGTAACCTTATTTAAGAATAATCTGGAGAAATACCTTGGAGCAAAGAGGGTGATTCCCTGTGCTAATGGTACCGATGCGCTTCAAATAGCCATGATGGCTCTGGGGCTTAAACCTGGTGATGAGGTTATTGTACCCGCATTTACTTACGTTGCCACTGCAGAGGTAATTGCTCTATTGAACCTAAAACCGGTGATGGTCGATGTCGATGCCGATTCGTTTAATATTACGCCCGAAATCATTGAAAGGGCTATAACAGATAAAACCCGCGCTGTGGTTCCCGTAAATCTTTATGGTCAATGTGCTGATCTGGAAGGAATTAGAAAACTGTGCGACGAAAGGGGCTTATTTATGATTGAGGATAATGCACAGGCTATCGGCGCAGATTATTTGATGCAAAGTGGTATTAAAGTCAAATCAGGTACGGTAGGGCATATCGGTTCCACCAGTTTTTATCCCTCAAAAAATCTGGGAGCTTACGGAGATGGTGGTGCACTTTATACACAAGATGAAAACCTGGGAATGACCCTGCATAAAATTGCCAATCATGGCCAGACTAAACGTTACTATCATGATATGGTGGGGGTTAACTCAAGGTTAGATTCTATTCAGGCGGCTATTTTAAATGTGAAATTGACTTATTTAGATCAATTTGCGGCAGAAAGAATAGCGGTGGCCGATGCGTATGACGCAGCGTTCAAATCCATTGAGCAAATCCAAATTCCCTTTAGAGTAGCTTTTTCAAGTCATGTTTTTCATCAATATACTTTAAAAATAAATAACGGAAAACGGGATGAATTGCAATCTTTCCTGAAGGAAAAGGGTATTCCATCCATTATTTATTATCCACTGCCACTTTACGAACAGGAGGCTTTTAAAAAGGAGGCTAATGTTCAATTTCTTCCTGTTACAGATAAATTATGTAAGTCTGTGTTATCTTTGCCTATTCACACAGAAATGAGTGAGGAGCAAATAGCGTTTATTACGAATACGGTGAGTCAATTTTTTAAATAAATGGAAGATATTTTTATTCACCCCTCTGCTATTGTTGACGAAGGCGCTGTCATTGGTGCAGGTACAAAAATCTGGCACTTTACCCATGTTATGTCGGGCGCCTTCTTGGGTAAGCATTGTAATTTGGGTCAAAATGTATTCATAGCCAACGGGGTAATCCTTGGAAATAATGTTAAAATCCAGAATAATGTATCCCTTTATACGGGCGTTATTTGCGAAGATGATGTTTTTTTAGGCCCTTCCGCAGTTTTTACCAATGTCATTAATCCCCGGAGTGCCGTAAACAGGAAAGCTGATTATAAACAGACTATCATAGGAAAAGGGGCAAGTATAGGTGCTAATACGACGCTCGTTTGTGGCAATAAAATTGGTCAATATGCATTTATTGGCGCGGGAGCCGTGGTCACTAAAGAGGTCCCTGACTTTGCGCTGGTTATAGGAAACCCGGCCAAAGTAAAGTATTTTATGAGCAGAATGGGACATAAACTGGTTTTTTCATCAGAAGGACAGGCTGTCTGCCCGGAATCAGGGGAGAAGTATGTTATGAAAAATGGTATGGTTAATTTAATTGAAATATAAAAATAGCTAATGGAAGAAGTTGATTTATTATCTAATAATGATTTGGTTGAGTTGGAAAAACCAAATTATCATAATTTGCACATTGATAATATAGAGAAAAAATGGTTCGCTATTTATACTCGATATAAGAGGGAAAAAATGGTGCAAAAACAGTTGACGGAAAAGGGGGTAGAAGCCTATTTACCCTTAAGTACCCACAAAAGAGTATATACCCGGAAAATTAAAAAAATTGAATTACCGCTCATCAGTTGTTACGTTTTTGTTAAAATTGTCCAATCGGAATACTTTACCGTAGCTTCTACACAGGATGTTGTGAAATTTGTAAAGTTCAGCCACGAATTACTCGCCATTCCAGAAAGAGAAATTAGTATTTTAAAGGCTATTACTGGCCAGAATATTGAAATAGAAGCTGTTGCACTGAAACCTGAAATCGGGGACGATATCGAGATTTGCTTCGGTAGTCTTTATGGCCTTAAAGGAAAATTAGTAGATCATCAGAATGATAAAAATGTGGTGATCGAGCTCGAACAAATGGGTTTTTCAATGAGAATGCATGTTGATCCACAATTTATTAAAATAATAAATAAATCTAAACCAGAGGATAAGCCAGCTAAAAAGGTGGAAAGACTTTTAGACAAACTTGGTTAATATCCAACACCTTATGAATTTTTGGGAAATGTATTTAGGGTGAAGTTGCCTAATATTTGCTAAGGTAAACGCAGGTTGTTTATCGTAAATCTATTGTTAAATATTTGTTAGCTGCAAATAAAAGCGTACCTTTCGGTGAAGTTAATTCAAACAAGTCTGTTCTAATATTTTCCTTAGAAATGTCAAATTATCGTATTATTCTGGCCGGTCAGTTCATCTTTAATAACCAACGCAGTTTCGAAATGGCACTGGCGCAGTATAATCAGCGTGTTGAAATTCATTTTAAATATGATGTATTTCTCCGAAGTGAAAATATATTTGATGTAGAACAAAATTGTTTGAATATTCCAAGGCATGTCGAGCCTGAAATTACTGAAAGAACTTGGAGAAATACGGTATCTGCTCTTGAAACCGTTTGCGAATATGCTATCGCAGGTAGCCTCAGTGCATGGAAACTGGAAAATGGTAAAATTATTGAATACAGGGAAATTGAACCAAATGGTGATAAATCTGCCATTCAGTCTTATTTACTGGGTAAAAGGTTAGTTGGAAGGGGGGAGGACAAGGCTGCAAAAGAGGCGTTAGATCAGGCCATTCAAAAATGCGAAAGACACGCTAAAGCTTACGAAAGAAGGGGTTATGTAAATTTTAGATTGAAAAACTTTAGAGACGCCCTCTATGATTTTAACAAAAGTATTGTAATTAATCCACATAGCGAAGAAGCACACTTCGGCAGGGCTTTTGTACGTATTATTGAAAAAGATTATGTGTCAGCTATCAAAGATTTTGATATTACACTGAAAAATTCTATTCCTCACCAACCCATTTTTTGGAAAACTAAGCGAATAAAAGGAGAATGCCATTTGATTTTGGGTGAGTATAAAATGGCGATTTTAGAGTTAATTCCTGTCTCGAAAAGAGTTTTTCAAGAAGAAGATAATAACTTTGGATGGCAGAGGAAGGTTTGGTTCAATTTGGGGCAGGCATATTTAGGTGAAGAAAATTTCAAAGAGGCAATAATTGCTCTGGAAAAAGCAAAAGGATTAACCGAGGGAAAAGATAATTTATCAAAAGAGGATATTGACGGATTAATTAAAGAGGCTAAATCTGGAAAGGTTCCTAGCCAATATCGAAATCCACTGCCTGGAAATATCAAAACAGGTGCTCCTTTTTTAAGCTAACTGCCTCAGCATCAAGCTAAAGTACATTTAAATATTCTCCCCATATCGATTCTTCCTTTTGTAATAATTTTACTTTCTCCTCCGTTGAAGAGGACGATAAATTAATCTTAGTTATAGCAGTTTTTGATATATTATCCATTGGGGTATCTTCATTATTTAAGAGAAAGTGTAAAATTTCTTTAATACATTCTACCATTTTTATAGGATTAATACCTGTCGTCTGCCTATATGATTTTAGCAGAGGCAATACCCGAATAGTAAGTTTCATAGGATACTGGACCGCAATGGACGTCCATTTATGCGCTATATTTGGGTTAGAGAATCTATCTATTACGTCTTTTGCAAAAGATAATTTGTCTTCCTTTTTTATTTCTTTTGGCAGGGAAGGTATAATCTCTTCAAAAATGAGTTCCTCAGCGTATTTTCTAAATATTGGATCACTCATCGCCAGATAAACTGTTTCAAACCCCTCCGCTATAGCCTTGGCACATAAAAGAGTATGTGAACCATTAAGAATGCGCAGCTTCAACTCTTTGAATTGAGAAATATCAGGAACGATTTTTATTTCATCATTAGCGCTTGAAAAAGTTAATAAATCATGCACTTCTTGTCCACCTTCAATGGCCCAAAGGGCATAAGGTTCGCACATAATGGCATTAGAATCTGTATAGCCATATTTTTCAAGAAGCATTTGCTGATGCTCCTCTGATAATTTCCCCGGAACTATTCTATCAACAAGCGTATTGCTGAAAATCACTTTTTCATTTACCCATTCAACGAAGGACTTGGGATAGTCATTAAAATGAATCAGTTTTTCTATTATATTCTTTAAGATGAATCCATTATCGGTTAATAATTCAGTGGGTAAAACAACTATTTTACTTTCTGGTGCATGACCCAGTTTAACATAGCGGTGATAAAGACATTGGGTTAATTTTCCGGGAAAGGAGATAGAAGGTTCAGGGGTAAGTTTCTCTTCCACGTATTGTAATCCCGCTTCTGTAGTATTTGAAATAATAATCTGAATGCTTGGGTTAGCCGCAGAATTTAGCACATCAGACCACTGAGCATTTACATGTAATATTTTACTTATGGCACTACAGATAATATTTTCATTAACATTCTGGCCATTTTTAACTCCCCGAATACTTAGGGTGTATAAGTTATCCTGCTCCTGAAGGGAAGAGACATCGCCAGTCTCGGTAGATTTTACCACGACAATACGACCATTAAAAATACCTTTTTGGTTGGCTTTTTCGATAAAGTAATCGGGAAGTCCCCTCAATAAAACCCCTGTTCCAAATTGTAATACTTTATCAGGCAGCTGAAACTGGGCATCGCGAGGGATAGACAAGGAAGGATGGATCGATACTTGTCTTAAATTTTTAAGTGATAGAAGTGGCATACATCAGGCGTTAATGGGGAACAATTTTAGCGGATTGTCTTTCCCAAAGCTGCCAGTTTTTTCCCTCTTTCTTCCAAACCAATAAAATTTTTAAATTTATTTCTGCGGGAATTCCCTTATCGTTTGTTTTGGCTTTGAGGGTATGTCGCACTACAGCGATGTGTTTACTTAATTTAATGGACTGATCTGTGCACGATATTTCTGTGAAATCGTAATTCCCATTGGTTAAATTATCGATGAATGTTGCTTTGTCCTCAAGATGTCCATTAGAATGTCCATACACAAGGTCGGGAGACAGGATGAGATTAAGGGCAGAAATATTAGGATTCAACATGTTTTGACGAAGAATCTCCACCTGGTTTTCTATTGATTGAGCCATTAAAGGTGTCGTTAACATAAACCAAAGGGTTAAGGTTGTAAAAAAGTTTTTAAGCATGACAAAAAGTTTTGGTATCTAAAAACTGGAAAAACCATCTTTCAGAAGATGGTTTTTCCAAGGTTTAAATTGATTAAAGTAAATCAAAGAGTTTTTAATGTAAAGGTGTTTTGCGGGTCAGATTACTAATGTTATGTCTAATCTAGTAATTAAATACAATATCTTATTTTGTTTCATAAGATTAATTTACGCAAACGATTGCGTAAAATAGTGTATTAACGAAAGAAAAAGGGAATGTATGAAATTTGTGAGGTAATACTTTAATTCACTTACCTTTGATAAAAAATCGGGAGATGGATCAAGAAAGACCGGTCAAACTTAGCGATATCTCAAAGGCACTTAATTTGTCTGTTTCAACGGTTTCGAGGGCATTGAAAGATAGCCATGAAATTGGAGAAGAAACAAAAAAAATAGTTCAATCTTATGCTTCAAAAGTAAATTACAGGCCCAATCTTATAGCCCAGAGTTTAAAGGAAATGAATACCAGGTACATTGCTATAATTGTTCCTGAAATATCTAATTCCTTTTTTGCTGAAATTGTCAATGGCGTTGAATTTGTGGCAAATAATCAGGGTTATCACGTAGTTATCTATCAAACACACGACTCCACAGAAAGGGAAATCAATATTATTAGAGATGTAGCCCGCCGAAAAGCAGATGGTTTACTTTTGTCTCCCTCTACTAATCAAACGGATGTCAATGAAGTGATGAAAAGCATTGGAGCGAAATTACCTGTGGTTTATTTCGATAGAGTTCCCTCCGATAATTATTGTCACAAGGTGGTCTGCGACAATTACCAGGCTGCTTTTGAGGCTACTACCTGGTTGATACAACAGGGGAAAAAACGCATTGCACACATGGCGGGTCCCAGTGGAATATCTATCTCCATAGAAAGGTTGGCAGGGTATAGCGCAGCTTTGCTGCATGCAGGTATTTCCGTAGATCCAAACTTAATAAGGTATTCCAATTTTTTGGCCCGGGAAGCATGGGACAATCTTAGAGATTTAGAAGAAAAATATCAACCAGATGCTTATTTCGCCTCTAGTGACCGCCTTTCTTTTTATTGTTATGAGGCGGTGCAAAAGCTTCCGGAACCTCGTGCCTCTGAAGTGAAAATAGTAGGATTCACCAATGCCCATTTTGCCCATTTGTTAAGACCTAAGCTGAGCGCAATTGTACAACCAGCTTTTGACATGGGAAAAATAGCTGCTGAAATGCTTTTAAATACCATTTCGAAAAAGCATAAAGACATAGAATATGGGTTTATTAAACTCCCCGCAGTATTAAAAAATACAGAGTAATTGGGCGTTAGCGTAATTAAAACCATTCATTTTTCGTTAGTCATAAAACAACCATTCGGAATGACCTTCAAAACCTTATTTTCATCAGTTCCTTTTCTTTTGTCTTTGTGTTTTAATATCAATTCCTTAAATGGGCAGGTTTCTTCTCGTTCAGAAAAGGACCCAAAAGCAAAGGTAACGCTTGACTTAATGAAGAAGCGATATGAATCATACACTTCTCTTGATATTCCTTTTACGCTCGATCTGGAAATTCCTGAACAACCTAAGCAAGTTCAAAAAGGACAATTTACTCGTAAAGGAATGAAGTATAAATTAGTTATGAACCAACAAACCGTTCTTTGTGATGGTAAATCTTTATGGGTAATTTTGCCCAAAGAAAAAGAAGTCCAGATAAATGATATGCCTGATCCTCAGCAAAATGAGGATGTTTTATCTCCCGAAGCATTGTTTAGCATTTATAAAAGAAAAGATTTAAGTTACGTTGTGCTGAAGGAGTTTGTTGAAAAGGGAAAATCACTTCAACAAATAGGGTTCAAGCCAATAGATAAAATGGCCGATTATTCTAAATTGGAATTGATTCTTGATAAAAAAACGGGGGAAATTGTATCTTTTAAAGCCTTTGCGAAGGACGGTTCCCGGTTTTTATTTCGCTTTGGTACTCCAAAAGTTAATCAATCTATTCCAGATGTTTTTTTTCAGTTTAAAAAGTCTGACTATCCTTCGTTTTACGTAGAAGATTTAAGAAGTTAAAAATCTTATAAATTTAGTATTTTCGTACCCTTATCTACCTTCAATGGAATTAATATGGGTTTTAAATCTTTCTTTCTTCGCCCTTGGGCAAATCAGGTATCTAAACAAATTGGACAGTGGTCAGCGAATGCACTAAAGGAACAGGAAAATATTTTTACTCAAATTATACGACAGGGCTGTGACACTCAGTTTGGAATTGATCACGATTTTGCTAATATAAAATCTTATGAAGATTTCAAACAGAGGGTTCCTGTTCAAGATTATGAAGGTCTAAAGACCTATTTTGACCGCGTTGTTGCCGGAGAATCTAATGTTTTATGGCCTGGAAGACCCCGATATTTTGCAAAAACATCGGGCACTACCTCTGGGGTAAAATATATTCCCATTACCTCTGATAGCTTACCCAATCATTTTGGTTCGGCAAGAAACGCCCTATTTCATTATTTTGGTCAAACAGGAAAGGGGAAATGGTTAGACGGCAAGATCATTTTTTTATCTGGTAGTCCTTCCCTCGATGATACCAATGGGGTGCCTACCGGACGGTTGTCTGGCATTTCTAATCATCTCGTTCCTGCCTGGGTAAAAAGAAGTCAAATGCCTTCTTATGAAACAAATTGTATCGATTCGTGGGAAGAAAAGTTAGATAAAATTGTGGAAGAAACCCTTCATCAGAAAATGACGCTGATCAGTGGCATTCCACCCTGGGTGCAAATGTATTATGAACGATTGTTGGAAGTTTCTGGAAAAAGTACCATCAAAGAAATTTTTCCCGATTTTAATATGTTCGTTTATGGGGGGGTAAACTACGAACCATATAGAGCAAAACTAGAAGAACTTGTTGGTGGTCAGGTAGATAGCGTTGAAATATATCCGGCGTCAGAAGGTTTCCTGGCTTTTCAAGATATCCCGGGCGAGCGGGGAATGTTTTTAAATGTAGCATCGGGATTGTTTTTTGAGTTTATTCCTGTAAATGAATTGGGAAATGAAAATCCAACCCGATTAAGGTTACATGATGTGCAGTGCGGCGTCAATTATTTACTTATTTTAAATACTAATGCAGGTCTTTGGGGGTATAATATTGGCGACACTGTCGAGTTTGTTTCTACAAATCCTTACAGAATTATTGTAACGGGTAGGGTGAAGCACTATATTTCAGCCTTCGGTGAACATGTCATAGGAAAAGAGGTAGATGAAGCTATGCAGTTAACCTGCCAGGCACTGGGTGCCAGAGTCGTTGAATTTACCGTAGCTCCCCAGGTTACACCTGTAGAAGGAGGGTTGCCTTATCATGAGTGGTGGGTTGAGTTTGATGAAATTCCCGCTGACTTAGACAGGTTTGCCCAGTTTTTAGATCGGGAAATGGTTAAGCAAAATATTTATTACGATGATCTTATTCAAGGGTCTGTTTTAAAACCTTTAGTTATTCGGGTATTGAAAAGAGATAGTTTTAGAGCTTACATGAAGGCTCAGGGAAAGCTCGGAGGCCAAAATAAAGTACCACGATTATCAAACGATAGAAAAATAGTATCAGCATTAGAAGATATGAAGTTGACATTACCATAAAAAAGTGTACTTTTGCATTCATAATGTAAAAAAACCAACTAAAATGGGAAAAGGCGATAAACGCACTAAAAAAGGAAAAATTTTCCAGGGTTCTTTTGGTAATTCAAGACCTGGTAAAAGAGCTAAAAAAGTGGTAGAAGTACCCGCTGCTTAATGTAGTCTTTTTTCCTTCAATAGATATTCGGTCAGGCATTCTATATACCTGACCGGATTTATTGTTTTAAATTTTTCTCTCCTATCTTATTTTTTACTTTCCTAATAATTCCGTATATTTCACAGAAACAAGAACGATAAGTTCTTTTTAATGTATTTTATGCGTGTATTACATATTAGTGCAGAATGTTATCCTGCTGCAAAATCAGGAGGATTAGGAGATGTGGCAGGTGCCTTACCAAAATATTTGACCTCTGCCGGTTGGGAATCTGCCGTAGTAATTCCTAAATATGGATTACTCTGGACAAAAAAGCACCACTTCAAACTACTTCATGTAGGTGCCTATTTTTTAAACGATAAATATCACCCTTATACTATAGAGGAACCTTTACAAACTGGGCTGGATTTTCCCCTTTATGTGGTAAATTTACCTGGATTATTTGATCGCCCGGGTATTTACGGTGATGCAGAAAAAGGTTGGTACACGGATAATACAGAACGATTCACCTCTTTTCAAATAGCTATTTTAGATTGGGTTAAGAATATGGAGGTGAAACCCGAAATTCTTCATTGCCATGATTATCACGCAGGTTTAATTCCTTTTTTAATAAAACATACTAAAATATTTGAGGTTTTAAAGAAGATTCCAACGGTTTTTACCATTCATAATGCTGAATATGCCGGCTCCTTCCCCTGGTTGAAAAAAGACTTATTACCTGAGTTTCCTGTCGAGGTAAATGGTTTGTTAGATTGGTCTGATCAAATTAATCCTTTGGCTTCTGCAGTGAAAAATGCGTGGGCTATTACGACCGTTTCTCCTGGCTATTTATTGGAACTGCAACAATTTTCCTCTGGTTTGGAATGGCTGTTCAGCAATGAGAAAGGAAAATGCAGAGGTATTTTAAATGGCATAGATCATGATGTATGGGATCCTAAAACCGATACTTATCTGAACGCTCATTTGCCAGATAAGGTAGTGTATGAATTAAAAGATATAGAAGATTTTAAGTTAAATCAGAAAAAACAACTGGTAAGCCAAATGGGACTTAATCAAAATATACCCTGGATTACCTTTATTGGCAGGTTAGTGCGCGAGAAAGGAGCTGATATCTTACCCGACCTTATAAATACCGTGTTAGAAAGTGGAACGGGTATAGGATTTATTATTTTAGGTTCTGGAGAACCTTACCTCCATGATTTATTGCGCAGTTTGAGTTATAAATATCCAGGCAAACTGCATGTACGTATTGGGTACGATGAAGCGCTGGCTCATCAGCTTTACGCAGCATCCGATTTTATTTTAATGCCTTCCAGGGTTGAACCCTGCGGGTTAAATCAATTGTACGCGCTACGATATGGCACCATACCAATAGTTAGGGCTGTAGGTGGATTAAAAGATTCTATTATGCCGTGGAAAGAGAAAAATGGTAATGGTATTCTCTTTGAAGCATTTTCTGTTGATGCTGCAAAGAAGGCTATTGATGAAGCATTTGAACTATTTAATGATCGAAAAAAATTCGAAGATGTCAGGAAATTTATTTTTGGGATAGATTTTTCATGGCAAAAATCGGCTTCGGAATATGTAACATTATATAACGAACTCACTTAAAAAATGTAATAAATGATAAAGATGATTTGCCTCATATTAGGAGGTGGTGCTGGCAGCAGATTAGCTCCACTGACAAGCCATAGATCAAAACCTGCCGTACCTATTGCAGGGAAATACCGATTAATTGATATTCCCATTTCTAATTGTTTGAATTCCGGGGTGAAGAGAATGTTTGTAGTCACACAATATAATTCGGCTTCATTAAATCAGCATATTAAAAATACTTATCATTTTGATGTATTCTCTCATGGCTTCGTTGATATTTTAGCTGCAGAGCAAACCCCAAATAGTGATCAATGGTTTCAAGGAACCGCCGATGCCGTCAGACAATCTATGCATCATTTGAAAAATCACGACTATGACTATATCCTAATTCTTTCCGGAGATCAGCTTTACCAAATGGATTTTGAGGAATTAGCAAAGTATCATATAAGTCAAAAGGCAGACTTAACCATTGCTACTATCCCGGTGAATGAAGCAGATGCACCCGGGTTTGGCATTATGAAAGTGAACGATAAAGGCTTTATTGATTCCTTTATTGAAAAACCTAAAAAAGAGGTGCTGGCCGATTGGACTTCTTCGGTTTCTATTGAAAATAAATCGAAGGGGAAATCTTATTTAGCTTCTATGGGCATTTATATGTTTAGTAAACAGGTGATGATGAAGCTGTTTTCGGACAATGAAAAGGCAGTGGATTTTGGTAAGGAAATTATTCCCGATGCCATCCATGGAGGTTTAAAGGTAGCTTCTTATGCCTTTGATGGTTACTGGACCGATATCGGTACTATTGGATCTTTTTTCGAGGCAAATATTGCCCTTACGGATACCATTCCTGAATTTAATCTTTTTGATAATAAACGGATTATCTATACCAGGCCGAGGCAGTTGGCGCCTACCAAAGTGTATGGTACCATTTTAAATAGAGCTTTAATTGCCGAAGGATGTATCCTTCATGCCAAAAAAATAGATCGTTCAGTCATAGGTATTCGCTCAAGGATAGGGGAGGGTTCTGAAATAAATAATGCGATTATCATGGGAGCAGATTACTATGAATCTATTTCTGAAATAGTTGATTCGAAGGAAGGAGCCGCCATGGGTATCGGTAAAGAATGTATTATTGAGAATGCTATTATCGATAAAAACGCGCGCATTGGAAATAATGTGGTGATAAAAGGAAGTCCTCTTCTAAAAGATGAAGAGACAGATAAATACTCTATTAAAGATGGGATCATTGTTCTGCGAAAAGGGGCTTTTATCCCCTCGGGAACGAAAATTGGCCTCGTTTAGTGAATGAATACGATCGGAATTATAGATTTAGGTAGTAATACCTTCCATTTGTTAATCGCAAAGGTGACTTCCCCTCAGGAGTTTGAAGAAGTGTATAAAGAAGCTTTTTTTGTCAAACTGGCTTCTGAGGGGATAGAAAAAATTGGGGATAAGCCCTTTCAAAAGGGTATCGAAATAATGGTTCATTTCGCAGAAAAATGTAAGGATTTCCAGGTTTCTGAGATTAAAGCTATGGGTACTGCAACCTTGAGAAGAGCTGAAAATGCATCCTATTTCATTCAGCAGGTGTATGAAAAAACGGGCATAGAGGTAGCGGTTATATCTGGCGATGAGGAAGCTTTACTTATTGCCGGAGGTGTACTTTTGGCCATACCTTTTATTAAGGAAAAGGTGCTTATAATGGACATTGGTGGAGGTAGTGTAGAATTTATTATTTCCGAAGGAGAGACTATTTATTGGTCTGAAAGTTTTCCTTTAGGTATCTCTATTTTATATAATTATTTCCACAAGAAGGATCCAATAAGTGAAGAGGAAATAGTAAAATTGACAAGATTTTTAGATGAATCTCTAGTAGATTTAATGGCTATTTTGAGGGTTCATAATGTCAATCATTTAGTAGGCGCATCAGGTACTTTTGATGTGCTGGAAGATTTTTTATCAGATGTATCTATCAAAAACAAGCATGCTACCACAGTGTCTGTTGCTCATGTCTTTCCTGTTTTAGATGAAATTATTAAAAAAAGTTTAGCTCAACGGCTTGAATACAAAGAGATTCCCGAAACAAGAGCCGAAATGATTGTCGCCGCTATGGTATTAATAAAATTTATTTTGACAGAGGGAAAATTTAGCTCACTCACTTATTCCTCTTTCGCTATGAAGGAAGGCATTTTGAGAAAATTTATGAAAGGTTAAAGGGTTTTTTGATTAAATTTACGCGTTAAACCATTATTTTATGTACGAATTCCACACCAACAAACCCTGGTATTTTGAAATGCAATATAAAAATGCAAAAGAGTTTGTTATTCCATTTATTGAGGAATACTTTCGCATTGGGGAAAACATTCATGTTCTTGAAGTTGGTTGTGCAGAAGGGGGCGTTTTAAAAGCTTTTCTCGATAAAGGTTGCACAGGTGTAGGGGTTGAACTTGAGGAGGGAAGGCTTCAATTGGCGGGTGAATTTTTAGAAAAGGAGGTTGTAGCGGGTACCGTCAAATTAATAAATAAGAATATTTACGATCCTTCTTTTGAAACGGAGTTCAGTAACAAGTTTGATTTGATTGTTTTAAAGGATGTTATCGAGCATATACCCAATCAGGAAAAAATTCTAATGGAGTTTCAAAAATTCCTTAAACCTGGCGGCAATATATTTTTTGGATTCCCTCCGTGGCAAATGCCATTTGGAGGTCATCAGCAATTATGCAAAAGTTTCCTTTCAAAAATTCCTTATTTTCATTTGCTACCCATGGGTGCTTATAAATGGATATTGAATTATTTCAATGAATATGTTCCTGAATTTGTGGAAATAAAAGAAACCGGTATCTCCACTACTCGTTTTGAGAGAATAGTTAGAGAAACCGGTTACGATATTAAATTAAACACACATTTTTTATTGAATCCTATTTATAAGTTTAAGTTCGGATTAAAACCTATTAAGCAATTTGGATTTATTAAAGCCGTACCGCCTATCAGGGATTTTTTGACCACCTGTGTTTATTATTTAATTGAGCTAAAAGAAGCAAAAAATTAATCTTCATCTTCCACAATTTCATCTGCCTTCAGATGAATTGGTTCAAAGGGATCTCTACTAAATAGAAGGCCTTTATTATTAGCATCTATGTAGATGGTATCACCGAAGGAAAAGGATCCGATCAAAATTTGTCTGGACAGTTCATTAATCACCTCTTTTTGAAGTACTCTCTTTAGAGGTCTTGCGCCGTATTGAGGATCATAGCCCAGATTGGTTAAAAAACCTTTGGCTTTTTCGCTCATCTTCAATAAAAGCCCTTGTTTAGCGAGCATTTTTTGAGTGCCTTTTAGCAATAAATCGAGTACTTTATAGATTTCGATTTTATCGAGCGGCAAGAACATAATCTGGTCATCGATTCTATTTAGGAATTCGGGCCTCATATTTTCTTTTAACATATTCAGTACTTCCGCCTTGGTAGTTTCCAACACTTCGGTCCTGTGTTTATCGCCCATCTCAGCCAAATCCTCAAAATTCTCTAAAATATTTTCAGACCCAATATTTGAAGTCATTATAATAATAGTGTTCTTGAAATTGGCCACTCTACCTTTATTATCGGTTAATCTACCATCATCTAAGACCTGGAGAAGGATATTAAAGGTGTCAGGATGCGCCTTTTCTATTTCGTCGAGTAAAATGATCGAGTAGGGTCTTCTTCTCACGGCTTCTGTTAATTGTCCGCCTTCATCGTAGCCAACATAGCCTGGAGGGGCGCCCACCAATCGTGAAACGGTATGTTTTTCCTGATATTCACTCATGTCAATCCTGGTCATTGCCTTTTCGTCATTGAAAAGCACTTCTGCCAGTGTTTTTGCCAGTTCCGTTTTACCCACCCCTGTTGGACCTAGGAAAATAAAGGAGCCAATGGGTCTTTCTGCATCTTGGAGGCCGGCACGACTTCTTCTGATAGCGTCAGCTACAGCAGCTACAGCTTCTTCTTGTCCAATTAATCTTGCCCCAATTTCATCTTCAAGCCGAAGGAGCTTATCCTTTTCACTTTGAGTCATTTTATCGACGGGAATGCCTGTCCATTTTGAGACCACCTGGGCGATATCACTTGCAGTAACTTTCTCATTCGTAAATCTACTTTCCTCGGGTAATTTGCTTAATTTTTCTTCGGCGACACGCAACATAACCTGTTGTTCCTGCATTTCACCGTATCGAATTTTTGCTACCCTTTCGTAATCACTGCTTCTTTCTGCCTTTTCCGCTTCATTTTCCATTTCCTCCAGCCTTTTTCTTATAGCCTGGATAGTATCGATAATTTCCTTTTCACTTTTCCAACCGGCGACCAGAGAATCTCTTTTTTCTCTTGCCTGAGCAATTTGTTCCTCGATATTATTTAAGAGTTTATCATTTTTCTCTCTTTTAATGACCTCTCTTTCAA
The DNA here is from genome assembly GCA_021299835.1 of Saprospiraceae bacterium. GTDB lineage: Bacteria > Bacteroidota > Bacteroidia > Chitinophagales > Saprospiraceae > BJGN01. Next base: position 26,615 of record JAJTER010000026.1, read on the forward strand.
TTTCCAGTTGACGAACTTTCCTGTCGCACTCATCTATTTCTTCAGGAAGAGAATCCAGCTCAAGTCGGAGTTTTGCCGCCGCTTCATCAATCAAATCGATGGCTTTATCTGGTAATTGTCTGTCACTAATATATCGGTGGGAAAGTTCTACGGCCGCAACGATGGCTTCATCCATAATCTGGATTTTATGATAAACCTCGTACCTTTCCTGTAAACCCCTTAGAATACTAATACTATCCTCTACGGAAGGCTCGTCAATTACGACGGTTTGAAAACGTCTTACTAAGGCTTTGTCCTTCTCAAAATATTTTTGATATTCATCTAACGTTGTAGCGCCAATAGTTCTTAATTCACCTCTTGCGAGCGCTGGTTTTAGGATATTGGCAGCATCCATAGCACCTTGACCGCCCCCGGCACCAATCAGTGTATGAATTTCGTCAATAAAGAGAATGATTTCACCATTTGCCTCGGTCACGTCGTCAATGACCCCTTTTAGTCTTTCCTCAAATTCACCTTTGTATTTAGCGCCAGCGATAAGGGAAGAAATATCGAGGGAGAAAATTTTCTTTGTTTTCAAATTTTCCGGAACATCTCCTTTGACAATTCGCCAGGCGATACCCTCCACGATGGCAGTTTTTCCAACGCCTGCCTCACCGATAAGGATAGGATTATTTTTCTTTCGTCTCGAGAGTATGTGTAAAACCCTCCTTATTTCATCGTCTCTGCCGATAATAGGGTCTAACTTTCCATTTTCTGCCCTCTCATTTAAGTTTTGAGCATATTTCCCTAAAGCATTATAAGAATCCTCGGTATGTTGATCAGACACTTTTCTTCCTTTTCGTAATTCTTGAATGGCACCTTTCAGATTTGCCTCCGTCATACCTAAATCTTTCAAAATTCTTGCTCCTTTGTCCTCGCCTTGAATAATAGCTAGCAACATCAACTCCAAAGAGATAAAAGAATCACCAAAAGCGGTCAACATACCTTTGGCTTTGCTTAAAGCTTTATTGGCATCGTTGGTCAAATACTGTTGGTCTGTCCCGGTAATTTTTGGAAAATCCTTGAAGGTATCTTCTATTTTTCGTTTTAGTTGAGGCACATTGACGCCCGATTTTTCCAAAAGGAATTGACTGAGGCTTTCGTCTGTTTCCATGATACCTTTTAAAAGGTGTATGGTTTCAACTTGTTGATGGCTTAGTCCTGATGCAATTTGTTGTCCCTTTTGAATCGCCTCTTGTGCTTTGGCCGTGAAATTATCATAAGTCATGATTCAATTTTTGATGGATTACTAAATTATTTTGAACATCCACTATCAAAAAGCAGCCCAACGACTATTTTCGGAAAATTAGTCAGTTGGCGCTGACTATTTGGCAGCGCAAACTGACTAATCAAGACATTTTTTCCTTTTTAGGGTCTTATGATTTTTTCTGGTCTGTTTTTTACTTGTTTATCGAGCCAGGAACTTGTTTCATATAGCATGTGCAAAATAGATTCTTTAGCTTGATATCCATGACTTTCATGGGGTAGGAAAACAAGTTTAGCCGTTGCCCCATGTCCTTTCAATGCCGCATAAAATCTTTCACTTTGAATAGGGAAAGTACCTGAATTGTTGTCTGCTTCACCATGAATCAATAGGATAGGCTCTTTGATTTTATCCGCATAATTAAAGGGGGACATTTTGAAATAGACTTCCGGAGCTTCCCAATAAGTTCTCTCCTCTGCTTGAAATCCGAAAGGGGTTAGCGTTCTGTTATATGCCCCACTTCTTGCTATTCCAGCGGCAAATAAATCGGTATGTGCCAAAAGATTTGCTGTCATAAAGGCTCCGTAGGAGTGACCGCCAACAGCAATTCTTTTTCGATCTGTGACGCCTATTTCGACTAATTTATTTATTGCAGCCTCCGCATTCATCGTTAACTGGTTGACAAATGCGTCATTTGGTTCTTTGTCATTTTCAGCTAGTATGGGCATACTGAAATTATCCAAAACGGCATAACCTTGTGTTACCCAATAGATAGGAGAGCCCCAATTGGGTCTTGAAAATTGATAAGGCGAACCAGTCACCTGACTGGCTGCGTCAGCACTTTTAAATTCGCGCGGATAAGCCCACATGAATGTTGGCAATGGTCCATCTTTTTCTCTTTGATACCCTTTGGGCAAATATAAAGTTCCTGTTAATTCCAGGCCATCTGTACGTTTGTAACGGACAAGCTCTTTTTGAATACCTTGAAGAGCAATAAAGGGATTGGGAAACTGGGTTAATTGGGTCAATTTACCTGTTTTCCAACTTTTTAAATAATAATTAGCCGGCGTTTCTGCATTCTCACGAGATAACAGCACCACACCATTTACCGGATCCAACAAGTCTATTACATTCTCAAACCAAGGAGCAGAAGATTCCCATAATCTACTTTTCTTTCTTGTTTGTAGAGAATAACTATCTAAAAATGGTTTATAGCCCTCTGCGGTATTTCCCAAACCTGACAAATACAAGGTTTGATTAGCCCCTGTGAGAAGTACGTTTCTACCGTAGGCATTTTTGGTGAGTTGAAAATTACCAGGATCGGTGGAACGGTCCTCATATTGCCTGTCAAACAGAGTATCTAATTTTTGTGTAGCACTATTTGGAGACCAACGGGTTGTGATTTCCCTACGGTCCTTCCACCATCTTTCTGTGAATACAACTAAGGCATCATTTCCCCACAATACCCCTCGGAATCTGTATGTAAAGCCTGGACCTTGAACAGGGTTTCCTGAAAATGGGGCATCCCATAGGTGTAATCGGTCTCTGATAGCGGCAGGTTTCTTAGGATTTCCCTCATCCTGAGCTTCTACCCAATAAAGTGAGGCCGGTTTATCAGGTCTCCAGGAGATATCTCTCGGGCCCATTGGAACGGCGTCAAAGCCTACGGGAACGTCTTCAGCGAGAGATAGTTCTGCGACGGTTTTTATGAATTTTCCGCCATTATCATATAATCCAACCGTTTGTCCGAAACCATAATAAGGTATCAGATAACTGAAAGGTTTTCTTAAAGTAGTCAATAAAACATAATTTCCGTCAGGTGAAATGGTGAATTCAGAAATTAAATCGGGCGTACTAAAAAGGGTTTTTTCCCCTGTTAGCACGTCTATTTTATGAAGTTGAACGGTCATAAAATAGGAAAAGGTAACTTCGTCCCCCGGGTTTTTTAAAAGGTCTTGATACGTTCGTGAAGGGGCTATTTTACCCTCATTTGCCTGAATAGTAGGCCCAGAAGGAACAGGATTATTTTTTGGAGCTAAGGGGGTCGATGCCACCCTCATTTTACAAATTAGTTTACCCGTGTTTCCAATCCATTGAAAAGGAGTTCCACCGGCAACGTCGTTCAAAAACGGTTCTGTTAGTTTGGTTGCTTTAAAATCAGCTAAATTTAACACCCAAAGCTCAATGCCAGTGGCAACAGTATTTGTTAATGCCACATATTTTCCGTCAGGAGACCAGCTTAAGTCGCCCGCATTGAGTTCAGCAGGCAATCCGGAAATTTGAATTTTCTCCTGATTGCTTATGCGCAATAATTCTATACCTGTAGAACCTGAAACTCTGCTACCACCATGTATCGCGGGATTAATACGAAGTCCGGCTAATCGTAATTCAGGCTGTGCCAGTTCAGCAATGGACGGATATCCTTGTTGCGCCAAAAGAAGTAAATATTTTCCGTCAGGACTTAATCGAACTGCCGGAGTTAAAGGGGCCTCTACCAGATCCTGGATCTGCTTAGGCGGTTTTTGATAACCCGCATCCTGTGCATTTATAGGTAAAATAAAAAGGAGGACTAAGCCCAAAAGTAGCCAGTTACGCATGTTTTTTTGTTTAAAATCAAATAAAATAGATAATTACTAAGACAAAATACTCGAAAGTATTAAACTACAATTTACAACACGAAACCTGAATAAAAAATTATTTAGGTATATTGTGAGGAATAAAATAATTCGTTTTACCAGATAATGAGAATGAACCATTTCTTATGTATTGGGTTGATTTCTATGACCCTAATAGGTTGTAAACAAGCCGTAGATAAAGAGGGGAAGCTGCCTGAAATATCATTTTTTTATTGGAAATCAACCTTTAATGTTAAGGATGTATCGAGTCGTTGGTTAAATTCAATTCCCGTAAATAAACTATATATTCGATTTTTTGATGTTGATGTCGATGTTGACCATCGGCCAGTTCCAGTGGCGCCATTAACGGGATTACCTGAAAAATTACCTTATTCTCTTACGCCCGTCATATTTATTACCAATGAAACTTTTTTAAAAGTAAAAGAGGAGAAAAAATTAGTTGATTTAGCGGATAAATTGGCTAGTAAATTATTGCAAATGTCTCATCCACATCAGGTTAAGGAATGGCTGATAGATTGTGACTGGAGTCCCAAAACAAGGATTCCTTTTTTTAATTTTTGTCGTATTCTAAATGAAAAAGCACGCAATTATCATATCGAATTAATGGCAACCATTCGGTTAGATCAGTATAAAAATTTTGAATCAACCGGCGTTCCACCTGTTAAGAGCGGATTATTGATGGCTTATAACATGGGAGCATTGGCAAATTGGGAGACAAGTAATAGTATTTTAAATGAAAAAGATGCCTCGGTTTATCTGCAAAATCCTAAACGGTATCCCTTGCCTCTCACTTTGGGGCTTCCTTTTTATCAATGGGGCGTCGTTTTCAGGGATTCTATCTTTACAGGTTTAATTAACGGTCTGGATACATCGGATCTGACAGATGCCATTCGTTTTAAAAAAACAGGGGAGAACACATTTGAGGTATCTGAAAATACCTTCCTTCAGGGTTTTTATTTGTACGAAAATGATAAAATCAGGATAGAAAAAGTAGGGAAAAATGAAATTTTAAACATAGTTCATCTGCTGAAAAAATGGAAAACAGTAAATGATAACAAAGAAATAGTCTTTTTTCATTTGGATGAAAGGATAATGGATAGCGTAAACAGTTCCTTTTTCAAGCATTTTAGTCAAAAAGTCAGCATCACAAAATAAAAACAAGTCAAAATGACAGGTTAAAATAACTATTCATGCCATTTTGACTTGTTTTTTGCTTTGGAATAAAATGTGCAAAGCGGTTATTATCTTTTAAAAACAAAAAAATAATACCATGACAGTTTTAAGTAAGCGTTTAGATCCGTTTTTCTCTTTAGCTAATCCATTTATAGCAGAAGAAATTTTCCAGCCAGTTTTTAGCTCTACGCCATCGAAGAGCTTTTTACCAGCAGCTAATATCATTGAAGAAAAGGAAAAATTCTTTGTTCAATTAGCTGTTCCCGGACATAAGAAGACGGAAAAGGGCCAGGATGAAGTTCAGCCAAGCTATTCTTTAAAGGAATTTGGTTTCACGTCCTTCAAGCGTTCTTTCACTTTGCCTGAAACCATTGAACTGGAGGCAATTACTGCTCAATACGAGCAAGGTATTCTACAGTTAGATATTCCTAAAAAGGATTCTGCCAAGATAAATACCCACAGGTTAATAGAGATAAACTAATTTTGGGACATACCGTATTTGCAGAGGCTATCTTTTCAGATAGCCTCTTTTTTTTGTGCTAATTTATACATTGGGCTAATAGGCCTATTTGGATAGGTTTTGATTTAATATTTATCACTAACGCTTGGTTTTGAATCAGGATTTACAAGATTTTGAGGATTACAGTGAACGTCTTCGGTTTGGGTATAGTTTTTATTTGTAGAGGGT
>JAJTER010000027.1 GCA_021299835.1 Saprospiraceae bacterium
TTTTTTAAATGAATTTTTTGCGAAAGTTGATTTCTCAGATCCTGGCTATAATCACCTGATTTGGTTGTACGAAACCTTTAGAACTTATGTGAATGTTATGGTGAATGCCGGAGTAGTAGAAAACCAGGTAGAATATTTTATCGAGAATATTATTAGTAAAATTCCAGAAGGTTCTCATGCCCGCATGCAATGTTTAGGTGCAACCATTGCGGTAATGCAATCTCTTAAACACCCTTTATTGGCAAAATATGGTAAAAGATTCGTTACTGAATATCAAGACAAAGCGCCTGACGCTGCGATGGAAATTTCAGAAATGCTGGAAAGAACGATGCGTTTAATGGAGGGAGCAAAAGCGCCTGAATTTACACAGGTTTCTCCCGAAGGCACGCCAGTTAAACTATCTGATTTCAAAGGAAAATATGTGTTACTCGATTTTTGGGCATCCTGGTGTGGTCCTTGCAGAAAGGAAAATCCTAATGTGGTAAAGTTATATAACAAATATAAAACCAAAGGATTTGAGATATTGGGTATCAGCCTTGATCAAAATAGAGAGCGTTGGTTACAGGCTATACAGGCAGATCAACTTACCTGGAAACATACCAGTGACTTAAAAGGCTGGTCCAATGAGGTGAGTAAATTATATGAAATTTCAGCTATTCCGAAAACATTTTTGGTGGATCCCAATGGCATGATCATCGCCAGGGATTTAAGAGGTGCAGAATTGGAAAGAAAACTGGCAGAGATTTTTGCTGAAAAATCTATCCAGGGAGGAAAATAATAGATTTTTTTATTTTCCCTTGTAGGTCAATACCGATTTTTGATCATCTTTAAGCCATACCTTTGCAGCCTGTTGGATTTCTTCGGCGGTCAAAGATTGGTATATCTCTGATTCCGCATTCATCAAATCGGCGTTTCCCAAAGCTTCGAAAAAACCTAAGTTCATCGATTTAGATTGAATACCCATTTCTGAAAGTACTAAGGTACTTTCAGCTTTGTTTTTCCATTTTTGTAGTTCAGCAGATTCAATCAACTGGTTTTTAAGATCATTTATCTCCTTACTAATAATTTCCTCAGCATCCTTTAAAGAAATTTTTTCCGTAGGTCTTCCTTCAAATACAATAAGGCCCGGATCAAAATCACCCGTAACGTAACAATCAATATGATTAAAATACTTGTTTTCCCTTGTTAACCGGTGTATTAATCTGGACGATGGACCGTTACTGAATATATCACTTAACAAATCAACAGCATAAAATGCTTTATCCGCCCGTGCGGGACATGGAAAGGTCATGTATATAGCATCAACAGGAACTTCCGCCTCACTTTGTTTATGCCTGGCTTCTTTCTTAGGGGGTTCTGAGGAATAATTATTTTTTATCGTTTTGCCGGATGGAATATCACTAAACCATTTCATGGCCAATTCCTTCATCCTTTTTATAGGAATAGGTCCGGCTATAACCAAAATGGCATTACCTGGATGATAATATTTATTGTAAAATTTTTTAACATCGGTTAAATTGGCTTTTTCAATGTGACTGGGGTGTATACCAATGGTTGGCCATTTATAAGGATGTTTTTCATAGTTTAATGCAGATAATTCATGCCAAACATCACCGTAAGGCAAATTGAGACAGGTTTCATAAAATTCTTCAACTACTACTTTTTTTTGCACATCAAGGACCTCTTTTTGAAGCATTAACTCTAACATCCTGTCAGATTCTAACCATAATGCGGTTTCAATATTTACGGCTGGCAGTGTAGTGAAAAAATGGGTGTAATCATGATTGGTATAAGCATTATTTTCCCCTCCAGCCCTTTGCATAACGCCATCATAGTCAGGAATATTTATAGAACCCCCAAACATTAAATGCTCGAAAAGATGGGCGAAACCTGTTTTTTCAGGATGCTCGTCTCTTGACCCTACTTTGTAAAGCACGCTAATACTCGCAATGGGGGTATTTTTGTCTTCATGCATCAATACCGTTAACCCATTTTGAAGAACCATTTTTTCGTAGGAAATCATGCCTTATTTTTAATATTTATGTCTGAATATTCGTTGATAGGTCTTCGCGCCTGAATCCTCTCAAATTCTTCAACGTATTCTTTGTTTTCCGTACCCATCAATCGGTCCCATATTCTAAAATATAAACCGTAATTACCTTTGAATTTACTATGATGAAGATTATGATGAACAGATGTATTAATTAATTCGAACAAAAAAGATTGCCGAAACCATTTAGGTGCTATTTCATAGCCTAAATGTCCGTAAACATTAATAGCAAATATGGAAAATCCAAAAAAGACAAGGGTATAAGGGTGAAGAGGAACTATAAAGGCTAACGGAATAATTACCAGACCCTCTCCAATAGCTTCAAAAAAATGAAAGGTAAATGAAGTCCAGGGAGATGGATTTACAGATAAATGGTGAACGTTATGCACGTGTTTGTAAATCCATGGAATATGAAAAAATCGATGTATCCAGTAAAACCAGGTATCGTGAAAGAGTATCGCTAAGGCATAACTAATGAACAACCAATATATTGGGTAATCGTTCAAATCACTATATATTAGTGAGTTGTTTTTCAGCGAAGTCTTGAAGAGGAGCGCAACAATAAACGCAGTAATAAATCCTGAAAGGAGAGAGTACTTTATCTCCCTAAGGAAATCACTTTTCCTTGCCTCTTTTAGTTGTATTTTTAGAATTTGGAACTTTTTTGAATAGAATATATAGAAAATCAGGAAAGGAATACCAGCCACAAGAAAATATCTTAGGTTGTTGAGAATGCCTAATAGAAAGGTAACTTTTCCTACTTCGTTTAATAATTCATTCATAATTAATGCATTAATCATTCATCATTCATCATTCATCATTCATCATTTATTCTTCATCATCATCTTCCTCACTTAGTAAATCTAAAAACTCATCCTGAGATAAGGTTCCCGTAGCAAACTGCCTTACCAATTGTTTTAAGTGAGTCATAGCGGCTTCAATAGAAGCAGCACTCATATCCCACTGATTAATCAGGTTTAAATAGAAGTGAACGATGGCTTCAATAGCCTCATCCTGAGTTACTTTTCTCCAATCCTTGAGATCTAAGCCCAACAGCAGATTTAGCAATCTTTCTACGACGTAACTAATGGCAATGGCCTCTCTTTTTTCGCCAAATTCTATTTTTTCAAGCAGTTCAGATCTTTCCTGAGCCATTGGAAGGAGCGCCTGAAATAGTAAAGAGACCAACAAATAGGGGATTCTTCTTCCGCCACTTTTCGCATCAACCGCTTGTAAAATAGCATCTAGAACCTGGTGGATATATTCATCTTCTACCCATTCTGGCTGCTCTACCACGCCTTCAAAGATAATTTGAACTAAATCAAGAATCTGGTCCTCACTTAATTTTATAGTGTATCTTCCATTTTTGCGTTCCATACTTATGGCTGTAGCAAATTGCTGCAAAGCCTCTATAAGTAAATGGCGGAATTGAGTATCATTTACCTCTAATAAAATGGTTAATCGTCCCGCACTTTCTTCAAAAAGATTTCGGAGAATCTCTAAACCTATTTCCGGATGATCAATAGATAAAAGATGAATGGCCCCAGCTGATTCCTGGGCAATTTCCCTTAATCCTGGTGCCTCTTGTATTAATTCAGGTTGTGTGGCGATGGCAAGCAGCACAGCTTCAACCAATTCGTCGGTCTGGTCTTCAATAATTCCGTTGGACAAATCTAATCCTACCGCATCGGATAAAATAAGTTCTAAAATAGCTAAGCCAGTGGTATTTGGATTTTCAGAAACCAGATCTTCAATGGCATAAGCGATGACGTCCATTAATTGCTTGGTTTTATGCAGGCCAGCTCTCTCTCCTGGAGGAAATAACCAGGCAATCACTAAATTAAAGGCATGCTCCAATACCGTTTTTTCAGAAGGAGATTCACCGTATTGTATCCGATCCATTAAATGCGGACTTCTTTCTATGGCCTCCAGTTCAGACTCAATAACCTGAGTAAGTAAGTCATACCCTAATCGTTGATCGGCGGGTATTTTAGATAAGGTGCGGAATGGAATGGCCAAAACTTCTCTAATCATGGGATTACCTTCAAATGAGGTAGTCAACCAATTAGGATTTTTTATGACAGCATCCAGCAATAATTCTACGAAGGAAAGTAATTGCCCTGGGGTTAATTGAGGGTGCTTTGAATTAGATGTTTCATTAGCAGACAGGGCAGCTAAAATTTCCCTCAATCCTGCAATAAGAAGATACTCTTCTTTCCCATTTTCTAAAGATACCCTCAGGTTTAGTTGTAAAGCAGATTTTTCTAAAATCATGCGTGTTAACTCAGGAAGCAGGTTGAGTTGCTGAATTTTTGATTCTTTCAATGCATCAGAAACGCCTGAGAACAAGTCATCCCATGTATTTTCAGCCGCTATAAGGTGCGGATGTTGTGAAAATAATGCCAATGCAGCTTCTACCATTTGATCGGCCCATTGACGATCAAAACCATACCTGAATCCAAATCCTGTGTCAGGGGAAACGATAATTTTTATGAAAGTCAGACCTAACTCACTAGGGTAGGTCTGTAAAATTTCTTCTAAAGTAAATGAAATTAACGACCTGAAGAGGGCTATATTTTTTCCCTCACTCATTTCATTTTGGCGATGAAATGCCGCCGAAATAACTAACAATACCCCTCGATCTAAAATACTTTTATTTTCAATCTTCTCTACATTGCTTTCCCAGAGAGTTGGATTTTCAGCAGCGCATTGAAGATATTTGTCCAACAAAAAGCGTTGTAAAACATGATTACTTTTTATGGCATCGGGTAAACTTTCTTTTATTGTATCAAAACCCTGGAGTAATTGATAAATAGGTGCCGTATTTTGAGAATCTGAGGTAACTAAATAGGGAAATTTAATAATGACGTCCAATATTTTCCCAGCATTTTCGAGAAATAATTCTTTACTTTCCAAAGTATTTGAAAGAATATTTTTCTCGTTAAATTGCCAGATAGCATGCATAGCAGCACTAATAACAGGGAATTTTTCTGTTAAGTAGGCAATATTAACGATGCCCTTTTCTAAAGAAAGGGTTAAGAATCTTCCCGCAATTACATCTTGAATTCCTTTATTTTCAACTTTTTTGTACCAGCTCAGGAGCGGACTGATAAGTTTATTGTTTTCCTGTTGATTTCCAGCGCTTTCAAAGGCAATACGCAGGAATACATCAAATACAAACACTCTGTTTTTTGCTTCCAGCGGGATATGTTGATAGACAAAATATACCCTTTCCAATGTTAAATTTACGCTCGCCTCATCTAAGTAGCGAAAAAAGGATATTCCAAGGGTAGTAGTAAGGGCTTCTTTGTAAAAAAGCAGATGGGTACTTTCACCAGGAAATTCCTCTTTTTTTAAGAGGATAAATGTGAATAATTGCTCCATTAATCTGGAGTATTGGGCTGAATCTTGTTGAAATGAATCCGTGGATTCGTGTGAAATTAATCCAACGTTTAATAGGTCGGAAAGAATATCTTTTCCCTTGATAAAATTTTCCTGAATTAAAAAATAGCGTAAAAATTCTTTAAGAAAAAGCTGGCTATTGGGGTTAAATAGGGCAGGAAGATTATGGAAAGCAGCCAAACTATGACCTATTAAATTAGGTACTATGTGTTTATGATTTCCTGAAAATGATGGATAGTTTGCCAACGGATTCAGATCTGCGTTGCGAAAGGTAAGTAAACGTTTTTCAAATTCCTCCTGAGAAATTTCATTATTGACAGCTTTGAACAAAGCTATTAATTCATTTTGTTTACTGATTGGCAGGGTTTTACCCCATTCCAGAAATAAGTTAATATATGAAATCAAAGTTATTGTTTTATTTGAACATGTTTTTTAATAAGCCATAAACCCAGACATCTCCGCGATCTCCTGACAGTTTATAAATTTCCCCACGGAGTTCCCCTTCGCGTAAAAATCCGAATTTTCTTGCCAATGTAGGCAAGGTAAAATTTTCAGTGGATGCTTTTATGGTGATTTTATTTAAAAGAAGCTGGTTGAAAAAATAGGGAATCATGGTTTGTAAAGTATCAGACATAATGCCTTCACCCATTCGGTTTTTATCTGTAAAAAATCTCAGTTCACCTATATTTTCTGGCATTCTTCTTGAAATATCAAGGTAACCAACCAAGCACAATTTATCTTTATCCCAGAGGCCAAAACTGAATGATTCCTGTTTTAACCAAGAGATAATTGTTTTTCTTACATAAAGTTCTGCACCATCTAAAGTAGATAATGCCGAGGTAATCACCGGAAAATATTCACTTATCAAACTATTATTTTCTGCAACCAGGTCATAAAAAACCTTTCCGTCGCCTTCCCGTAACCTTCTAATAAGTACCTTTTTACCTAAAATAGCTGTTTCAATAGCATATAAATCAGCATCGATGAAATTTTCCGTAAGCATATTTGAGGTGATTTTTGAAAAGCACAAAATAAGAACTTTCTAGCTTCTAAATCTAATTTTATATATAACCTGATAAGTTGGAAAATGGTTACTTCTGTCCAATGAATTTCCTGTAAGCTATAAAAATATCAACGACTTTTGCTTTTAAGTAAAATCAGTATGCGTTTTCATGAAATACCATTTCTAAAATTGTTTGTTGGATTAGTAGCAGGGATACTACTATTCCCTTATTTCAACATTGACAATATTTCGGGACTTTGGTTGATCTGTACCCTTTTAATAGGTATAACTTTTCTTATGTATAGAAATGAGAAATTAGCAGTAATAGTCTTTTATCCATTTTTTATCTGCCTTATAATAGCTGTTCTTTTTTTTAGAATGGTCTTTTTGAACCCAACAAATAAAAGTAGTTACTTAGGAAACCATATATCTGCCGTTAAATTTCAGGGAACCGTACTTAGCAGTAAGCCGAGGATGAATGGGGGACAAAGGTATGTTTTGAATGTCTCGAATACTTTTAACAAAGAAAATAAGGCCATTACATCGTCAGGATGCATATTACTGTATCTTTCATCTTCCAGTTTGCCCCCGTTTTCCTCTGGTTCGATCGTTCAGGGGGAAATTTATCAGCTTCTCCCTATACCCAACGCATATAATCCAGGTTCATTTAATCAACAAAAATATTGGTCTCTAAAGAGAATTTTTCATAAAGCGTATGGAAACAGAGCCAATTGGAAGGAAATAAAAGCAGCTTCGGGATCTTTGTTTTACAGAGATAAAGCGCAGAAATATATCTCTAGTATATTAGGAAAAGCACTAAAAGATAGTGTTTCTCTAGGATTGATGGATGCCTTGTTATTGGGTAATAAATCGGGTCTTACCGCTGATATTATGACTGATTTTAAGCGAACGGGTGCGATGCATATACTCGCTGTCAGCGGACTCCATGTTGGAATATTAGCGGGTATCATTCAATTTATTCTTGGTTTACTTCCTGTTTATAGTAAAAGAGGAAGAATTTTCAGTGCTGGCTTATTTATTCTTTTCCTTGTTCTTTTTGCCTGGTTAACTCATTTTGAGCCGGCAATACTCAGGGCGGTGGGTGGTTCCATTCTAATGATATTGGCCAGAATATTCCAGAAAACAGCCAATGCCTGGAATAATTTGTTTGCTATGGCTTGTTTTTTACTCCTGATGGATCCAAATTTCTTTTTTCATATTGGGTTTCAATTATCTTTTCTGGCCGTAGCTGGGATCATAGGATTCTATAAGTCGTGGGTAGGAAGGTACACGTTTTCCAATAAACTAATGCAATATTTTTGGGAAATGACCGTCATGGGTTTTGCGGCGCAATGGGTTACTTTACCCCTTTTATTATATCATTTTCAGCAGTTTTCATGGCTTTTTCTGGTTACAGGTTGGGTAGCTATTCCATTATCTACCTTCATTCTCGCGGTAGCCTTACTTTATATCACAGTATCTGGCATTCCTTTGTTAAATGCTTTTATGGGATGGTTCCTCGAATTTTCTGTTTTCTTATTTCGTTGGATCATGTCCTTTTTGAGCGATGTTACCTGGGCGGTTTCGGAAGGTATTTATCTGCCAGATGCCGCTATTATCTGCCTTGTTATTATTGTTTTTCTTATTTCATTATCTATAGAATACCGAAAACGAAATGTTTTTATAATTTCCATCTGTCTATTATTTACCCTATTTCAGGTTTCATTTTTATACTACAATAAAGAAGAACATGCCTATATTTTATCTGAAAGAGGAAACGCCGTTTTAACTATTCGAAAAGGGCATTCTTTTTTTGTTTTTTCTAATAAACCTATCGATAAGAAGCGTCAGGATATTTTGTTTTTAGAAAAATGGGCGACAAAGCGTCATTATACTATTTTACCGGAATCTGTGATTTCTTTTAATATACACCATGAGACTTTTGTCCTGCTTAACGGAGGAAAGGCTAATGATTTTATTCCCTTTGGCACTCATTGGTGGGTAGCAAGCTCTTTTGTCGGTCCCTGGGAAAAATGGCTGGGGGATTGTCCTCCTAAATTACTGATTTTAAATGCCGATGTACCTTTTTATTTTAAACGAAAACTGTTGGACTTAGCTGAAAAATTAAACATTGAGGTTTATGATATCGGTGTGTCGGGTGCTTTTAATCTCCTGAAAAATTAATCAATGAAAAATAAATTTTCCACGTTTTTCTATTTCCCAACCTCATTGCGAAATGGATTTCTTGCACTCTTTTTATTGGTTTGGTGTCTGTTAAGCAGGCAATTGTGGGCTTTAAACTTTTCTCAAACAAATGAAAAAATGCCCGTTTATTCTGTGCATGAAATGGAAAAACCTGTTGATTTAAAAATAGAAATTCCTAAATATTTTAAATTAAATATCAATGAAGCGGATCTTCAATCACTGGTCATATTATCTGTACCCGATTTTTTGGCCAGGCGATGGGTGAAATATTCGGAGAATGGAGGTAGTTTTAGAAGGGTGGGCGATGTTAAAAAACTTTACGGTATGTCCGAGCCGCTATATGATAATATATCAAAATATTTATATGTAAAAGAAGCTGAAGAAAAGCTGAATAACCCATTTATTAAAAAAAGTAGAGCTTTTCGATGTAAAATAATAGACATAAACGAAGCGGATTCTGCCCAATGGGAAGCTCTTTATGGTATTGGTCCTTATCTGGCCAAAAGGATTATAACTTTTAGAGAATCGCTCTGCGGATTTGTATCTGTAGAGCAAGTGAAAGAAACGTATGGATTAAGAGACTCTGTATTTCAATCAATTAAAACTTGTTTAAACATAGAAACGATCTTGAAACCCTGTATTTCAATAAACTATACTAATCAGGATGGTCTTTCAAAACACCCTTATGTCAGGTACAAACTAGCGAGGGCTATCTGTTTATATAGAGAAAATAACGGATTTTTTCAACACATTGAGGATTTAAAAAAACTCCCCATAGTGAGCGACTCCATTTATAATAAACTATTGCCCTATATAACAATAAATAACCTGTAGTAAAACCTGGTTTACTTTTACATTTTTACTGATACAGGAACTTTTGCGGGACGCCAACCGTAGCGTCTGGCGCCTTCTTTTACGCCCTTTTCGGAACAAATAGAAGCTAGATAAAATTCACCCTCTACTTGTTTGATACTTTGAGTTAAATTTTCTCTGTGTAGTGCCTCATATTCGTTGTAAGAAACGGCCTGCCTGTTTTCCAATTGATTAAACAATTGGAATCTATGCGTAATTTCTTTCCAGGAGGGTTGAATGGTTGCTGTAAAAACTTTTGATTTTGATCCACTTCCGTAGGCGAAGAAACCAATTCTCGCATCAGTTAATTCAATGTCATTGTCTAAATCGATGGCCAGAGTACTCATTAAAGAAAGAAAAATGGAAGCGGTGTAAAGATTTCCCATCAATGACGAGGCTCTTTCTCCCTTTTCAATTTTTTCAGCAATAAATCTTTTATACCTTTCTGTTTTGGTAATAGCGGTTAAAAATTTAGAAAAAGCTTCCTGGTACGCTGCTTCTTCTTCGAATTGATGAATTAATGGTTCAGTTTGACCTAGTTCCTGCATCAACACATCATGATCACCTCTTTTTTTGGCTTCGGCATAAAATATTTCAGAAAACATTCGTCGTGCCTGATAAGCGTAAGGAAGGTGGAAAATCAATCTGCGCCAGTTATCTGTGGCCGCTTCATTCAGCGAAAAGCCATTTTGTAAAATATAATGTTGCAGAGCTTCTTTGATTCTTTCCTGATAACAGGAATTAGAGTAGGGGCCATCAAAAACGGGCGTTACCTTATGTATATGAACGTTGGTTTCGTTAGTGTCCCAAAATCCAGACTGATCTAATTTCTGAAAAATGGCATTTTCAAGATGATCGAAATTCAGGTTTTGCCCAATGCCTTTCTCTTCAATTTCTGTTAATAGCTGATTTTTTTGTACCGTTCTGATAGGTTTAAAGAAATCATGAACGGGACGTGTGGCAACACCCCATTGTTCGTCAAAAGCCAATAATCTTGGATTTTCTTTCACAAGAAGTGCAATGGCACCTGCACCTTGGGTATATTCGCCAGTGGAAGCCAATTCATATTTAGCTACATCAGAGCCAATAACGATAGCTATTCTATCTTCTCCCGTTCTTACCCAATCCAATGAATTTTGAAGGGCATCCACCGCACCTATACAGGCAAAGGTTAAATCTACCACATCACAATTTAAAAAGCAATCGGGACCATATTTTGGTGAAAAATAATGGTTCAGCATATCTAAAGCATAGGAAGCAGTAGGTTTGGAACCATCAAGGGCGCTTTCTGTACCTAAATAAATTCTTCCTATATGACTTGGATTGAGGTCGTTTTGCTCAATGAGTTTTCTTACTGCATTGGCTGCCATTGTCGCAGCATCTTCATGAACATCAGCAAGACTCATATTCGTTAATCCTAATCCTTTATTCAACTTAGCGTATTCTATATTTCTGGCTATAGATAAGTCTTCAATTTTCAAATAAATATGAGGCAGGTGGGCTGCAATATCATCAATGCCTACAGATAAAAAACTTCGTGCGAACATGTGGTGCTTGATTTATGGGAAAGGTATAAATTTAGGAATAATTAATTTCAACAAAATAATTTTTTACATGTTGGCGAAATTAGTTAAAATTATGATATGAAATACATTTTGTTAAGCTAAAATACATTCATTAATCCTATCATTATAAATTATTTATAATGATAGGATTTACTATGTCTAAAATTTATTTTTCAGGTGTTTTGGCTTTGACTGTAGGATATTTTATGCCTAATTGTTCAAGGTAGGATGAATATTTAGTTTCATCATAGTAGTATTTTTTCAATGACTCTCTGAATTCATTTTGTATTTCAGTATTCAAATGAATGGCAGGTTTGTCATTCTCACTAACCATGGGAACATATTTTTGTTTCATACCTTGCTCATTTTTAAAATAATCCCAGGCTTTATCGATGGTTTTTGTATCAAGGAAAAGGTCTAAAAGCGTCATTGCCTGTACTTTTGCTCCGGCAACTACACCTTTATGAGCGATAGGGGTTGCCATAGATACGGCATTTGCCCAGTGATGGCCGGGTAATCCTGGAATATTTGAAGGATAAACCAGCGTAACAGTAGGTAATTTCCATGAAATATCACCAATATCATCAGAGCCGCCACTAACAAAAGATAGGGAAGGAGCCTCCAAAGTATCTAATTTTGTGGGTAGTCCCTTCACATCGTCCGGTGCTTTTACTTCTTGCTGAATACCAGATGCCAGCGCATTATCTTCTGGAGACCAGGTTGGAAGGCCAACTTTGACAATATTCTGATACATCGTTTCAGCGATGACTTTATTAAAATGTCTGGGCCAGGCCGAGCCTAATATCTTTTTGGTTACAGCCGTATTACTCATCAGGGCTGCACCCTCGGCTATTTTATTTGCACGCTCATAGAGTTCCATAATTTTAGGATACGTCACATGTCTCAAATAAAACCAGATAGAGGCTTTGGAAGGTACCACATTAGGTTGGTCACCTCCATTTTGAATAACGTGGTGACTTCTTTGTAACGGATCGAGATGTTCCCGGTTATATTGCCAGCCAATACTCATTAATTCCACCGCATCGAGGGCACTTCTTCCTCTCCATGGTGCGCCCGCAGCATGGGCGGCTTCACCTTCAAATTCATATAATACAGAGATGAGCCCTGTGCCGCGTGCCTGCCCGTGACTTACGCTGAGGTTATTTCCTACGTGGGTAAATAGACATAAATCGACATCGTCAAAATACCCATCTCTCGTGTAATAAGCCTTAGTCCCCACTAATTCCTCAGCAACACCAGGCCATAATACAAGGGTGCCTTGAATTTTTTCCCGCTCCATTATTTTCTTGGTTTCAATAGCAGCCAATATATTTAAAGGCATGCCAGAGTTATGACCCTCACCATGTCCCGGCGCACCTTCTAAAATCGGATCATGATAAGCCACCCCCGGTTTTTGTGAAGCCTTTGGTATGCAATCTAAATCGGAGCCCATAGATATAACTGGTTTTCCACTTCCCCAGGTAGCCCACCAGGCCGTTGGTACGCCTGAAATACCATATTTAACGGTAAAACCATTTTCCTCCAAAATTTTTGTCAGATATTTTGATGTTTCTACTTCCTGAAATCCAAGTTCAGAAAAGCTAAAAACTTTATCCACCATGACTTGAGCCAATTTAGCTTGCTTTTCAACATTTGCTTGTACCTCAGCTTTTAATGAGGCTTTTCTTTTTTCAAATGCCTTTTCTGCCGCCGTTTGGCTGTTCAGGAAAAATGGGGTGATCAGTAAAATACCGATGCATAGGGTCAATGTGTTTTTCATAGTAATGTCTTATAAAGTAAATACTAGGGTTTCGGATTCCTTAAAAATAGGTTAATCAGATAAATAAGTGTACAAAAAATTGTTTTATTTGACTAATAACCACCAAATGATTGAAAAATAAAATCTGTAATATCATCCTTTTTCCTTTAACAGAGGAATCTGTCTTTTCTGAGCTTCGGCATTTAAGGTTTCCACCCCCGTTTTAATTAAGGGTTTGAGCTGATTCAAATACCCGTCCAATTCTTTTGCAAGTACATCATAAACTTCTTCGGCCTGGTCAGTAGGGGGGAAATCACCCAATTGCTGGTCAGCTAATAAAAAGGCTAATCTGTTATTGACTTTTATACCATAATTGAGGGCATCTTGCCGGGCAATATTTTTAGTCTGGTGAATCTGATTTTCAATTTTTGTAATTTCCCTTTCCAATTCCTCAGCTTGTATTAGCAAATCTTTGTACAAACTTTGATTACCCAATTTTTCCTTGATATAAATAAGGTCTTTTTTGATCGTCCTGATATCCAGAATGGCTTGATTTGCTTCACTGACCTTATCGCGAACTTTTAGTAAATAATCCAGTTGTTTCTTATAATCTTCCTGCGTATTTTTTAATCGGGGATCAGGCAAAACAATAAAATCGATGCTCGATTTTTTTCCATCTACAGAAAGCGTGGCCTGATAATTTCCCGGCATTACTTTAGGTCCTTTATTTGGAGATGAATAAAAAACCATGCCAGGGAATTCAGTGAATCCAGGATATCTTAGGTCCCAGACAAATCGATTTCCACCAACCGTTACATTAAGTTTTTGTTTTGGATTTTTACTATCCTTGCTCCATTTTTGTATTGAATTTCCACTATCGTCAAAAATTTCCAATGAAATAGCGGGAGATTTTAGCGCTAAATCATTGATATAAAAATGGAAAACAGCCCCATTTGGGTGATTTTCACCTTCCTTTAAACTGGAAGGCGCATTATTCTCCTGTGCCAATCTATACGTTGGTTTAGATGTAAATAAGTGAAAATCTTTTGCTTTGATTTCGCTGTTAATTTCCTGGATGGGACTCAAATCGTCTATCATCCAAAAGCTTCTTCCGTGCGTGGCAGCAATCAAGGTATTATCTCTGATGTGCAAATCATGGATAGAGACGATGGGAAGGTTCAATTTGAAAGGTTGCCAAAAATTACCATCATCAAATGAAATATACATACCCCATTCAGTACCAGCGTATAACAGGCCTTTTCTTGTCGGATCTACTCTGATGGCTCTGGTATAGTGCGTATTATCGATACCTTTTGTTATGGTTGTCCAGGTTTTGCCATAGTCCACCGTTTTATAAAGGTAGGGGGTATAATCGCCAAATTTATAATGGGTAGCGGCAACATAAGCACTGCCGGGTTGATGCGGGTTAACATCTATACAATTAAACATATTCCATTTTGGTGAACCAGGAGGGGTAACATTTTGCCAGGTTTTTCCACCATCTCTGGTAACATGCAACAGGCCGTCGTCACTTCCTGTCCAAATGACCCCATCTTCTTTAGGGGATTCAGCGATGACAAAAATATTCCCATAAAATTCAACGCCCGTATTATCCTGCGTGATTGGCCCACCAGAAGACTTAAGTGTTTCAGGATCATTTCTTGTTAAATCTGGACTAATGACTTCCCAGCTTTGTCCTTCATTGGTGGTGACATGCAAATAATTTGAACCGGCGTATAATTTTTTAGGATTATGAGGACTAAAAAGGAGTGGAAAATTCCAGTTAAATCTATATTTCATTACTTCTACTCCGGAGCCAGCCGGATTAAAAGGCCATACATTGGTGCTTCTCTCTTGCCCAGTTGTATGGTCAAATCGACTCATATACCCTTTGTAAGTGCCTGCATATACTATGTCAGGATTATTAGGATCGGGAGCTAAGTGGGCACTTTCCCCGCCGGCTGAAATATCCCAATCTTTATCTGTTAGGGTTGAACCAGTGGATCGGTGGGAAATGCGAACGGTAGAATTGTCTTGTTGCGCACCTAATATTTTAAAAGGAAATGATTGATCAGTAGTTACCCGATAAAATTGAGCTGTAGGCTGATTATGATAAGTGGTCCAGTTTACGCCCCCATCGGTTGATACTTGTGCGCCTCCGTCATTGGCAACAATCATCCGTTGATTATTTGCGGGGTCAATCCACAGGTCGTGATGGTCGCTATGGGGAGTTTCCATCTCTTTGAAAGTTCTACCACCGTCTGTAGATTTTAAGAAAGGAACATTCAGCGCATAAACAACATCAGGATTTTCCGAATCAGCGGTAATTCTGGAATAATACCAGGCTCTTTGCCTTAATTCACGATCTTCACTTGTTTTAATCCAACTTTGTCCACCATTATCGGAACGGAATAAACCGCCATCCTCTGCTTCGATACAAGCCCAGATTCTTTCAGGATTTGCGGGAGAAATAGTTAATCCGGCTATTCCCCAAAGTCCACCTGGCAGGCCTTTATTTTTAGAAATATTACTCCAGGTATCTCCGCCATCTGTGCTTTTATATAAATGAGAGCCCTCACCCCCTGAATCCATTCGATAGCCATTTCGCTTCATTTCCCAGGTACTGGCAAATATTATACGCGGATTACTTGGGTCAAAAACTACATCGCCACAACCGGCGCGATCATTCTCATATAAAATCTTTTCCCAGTTTTTTCCACCATCCTTACTTCTATATAGGCCTCTTTCTGTTGACGATTTCCAAAGATTCCCTAAAACGCCAACATAAATCAGGTCTGGATTGGTAGGATGAATTCTGATACGACTAATGTGTTGTGATTGAGGCAAGCCCATGTATTTCCATGTTTTCCCTGCATCGGTGGAACGCCACAACCCTTTTCCAGGTGATACATTTCCGCGGAGGGTTTGTTCGCCCTCTCCGACATAAATCACATTGGGATCACTTTCTGAAACTGCCACGGCACCTATAGATCCTCCGAAATAACCGTCTGAAATACACTCCCAGGTTCCTCCGCCATCGATGGTACGCCACACGCCTCCGCCTACGGTTCCCATGTAATAAAGATTTGGTTTGCCGGGTACTCCAGTGGCTGTACAGGAGCGGCCACCTCTAAAAGGCCCTAGTTGTCTCCATTTTACCGCATCAAAATAATCTTCTGATATGCCGGACATAACGGTCATTTCAATATTTGCGGGCTTGCCTTTTTGAGCATAAATGAAATGAATATTTAGGATAAAAAATATTTGAAGGAGGATTCTTGGGCTCATTTTTACAGCATTTTTTACTTAAAGAATAAAAATACTTTTTATTTTATCTATTTTCATTGGTCTTTTAGATTTTGAACCAATTATTTTAAAAAAATGAAGGCATTTCTTTTTCCCAGCTACCTCCTATTGCTCTATGGTTTGTTTTTTCAGTCTTGTTCATCAGCACTTGAATATGATGTAATCATCAGGAATGCGGTCATTTTTGATGGCACTGGTAATACTCCGGTTAAAGGGGATATTGGCATTAATAAAGATACGATAGCCTTTATTGGAGACTTAAAAATGAACAAGGGCAAAAAAGAATTTGATGCCAAAGGTCTGGCTATTAGTCCCGGTTTTGTCAATATGCTTTCTTGGGCAACGGTCTCCTTACTCGCTGATGGCAGAGCAATGAGTGATATAAAACAAGGGGTTACACTCGAAGTAATGGGAGAAGGAAATTCCATGGGACCTTTGAATGAAGCCATGAGAAAAGAAGAATTAGATGGTCAGGGAGATATTAAATATGAGGTCTATTGGCGTACTTTAGGGGAATATTTAACTGGCCTCGAAAAAAAAGGCGTTTCTCCAAATATTGCTTCTTTTGTTGGTGCTACCTCCCTAAGAATTCATGAATTAGGTTATGAAAATAGGAAACCCACAAATGGGGAGTTAAAAAACATGCAACTCCTTGTTAAACAAGCAATGAATGAAGGTGCAATGGGTTTATCTTCTGCTCTTATTTATGCCCCCGCTTTTTATGCTGACGAAGAGGAGATTTTAGCCCTTTGTCAGGCTATGGCTCCTTACAATGGTTTGTATATTACCCACATGAAAAGTGAAGGAAATAGATTGGAGGAGTCTGTTCAAAGTGTCATTATACTGGCAGAAAAGGCAAAAGTGAAAGCTGAAATATATCATCTGAAAGCTGCAGGTATCGATAATTGGTCAAAAATGGATAAAGTAATTACAAGTATCAATAAGGCTAGAAATCAAGGAATTGATATTGCTGCTAATATGTATAATTATATCGCTGGGGCTACAGGGCTTGATGCAGCAATGCCTCCATGGGTTCAGGAGGGTGGTTATGGGGAGTGGGCAAAAAGATTAAAGGATCTCAATATTAGGAAAAAGGTAATTGCCCAAATGAAAATAAATGCTAATGACTGGGAAAATTTATATGCCTCCGCTGGTTCTCCTGATAAGCTTTTATTAGTCGATTTCAGACAAGATTCCTTAAAAAAATATACTGGTAAAACATTGGCAGAGGTGGCAACTTTAAGAGGGAAAAGTCCCGAAGAAACAGCAATTGATCTGGTGATTCAAGATAGTTCCCGCGTAGGCACTGTTTATTTTTTAATGAATGAGGAGAATGTAAAAAAACAAATTAAGTTGCCATGGGTTAGTTTTGGTTCTGATGCTGGCGCTCCTGCTTCAGAAGGGGTATTTCTTAAGTCAAGCACTCATCCGCGTGCTTATGGAAATTTTGCCAGACTACTTGGGAAATATGTACGTGATGAAAAGGTTATTAAACTCGAAGAGGCCGTGAGAAAATTAGCTGCGCTGCCTTGTGAACGACTGGGGATTGCACAAAGGGGTTATTTGAAAAAAGGATATTTTGCAGACCTTGTCCTTTTCGATCCTAAAGAAATAGCCGATTTAGCTGATTTTCAAAATCCTCATCAGTATGCGGTCGGCGTGAAAAATGTTTGGGTAAATGGTAAATTGGTGCTATTAAATGGGGAGCCTACAGAGGAAAGACCTGGACGATTTATCAAAGGACCTGGCTATCAAAAAGGTTTCTAATTCCCACATTATTCTTTTTTTTGATTGTGTTAGCTATGAAAAAATTTCAATTCCTCATTCTTCCTTTTTTATTCTGCTGTTTGTCCGCTTTTTCTCAAACAGAACTAAATAAATTAAATGAATTGACCTCCTTTATCGAAAAAGGAATGGCCGATTGGGAAATTCCAGGGCTTTCAGTTTCTGTCGTTAAAAATGGAAAAACGATTTATCAGAAGGGGTTTGGTTTGAAAAATATGCATTTGACGGAAGCAGTAAATGAGCATTCTATCTTTGGTATTTGTTCTACTACTAAGGCTATGACGGCATTAACTTTAGCTATGCTGGTCGATGAAAATAAACTGAATTGGGACGATCCTGTTGTCAAATATTTACCCCATTTCAAATTAGCTTCAGATGACTGGACTAATCAAATTCGGGTGAAGGATTTGCTAACACATAATGCAGGTCTGCCAAATCTCGATTTTTTATGGTATGCCAATAACTTAGAGGTGAAAGAGATGATTCAGCGATTGAAATTTGTTAATCAGGCTTATCCCATCAGAGGTGGTTATACTTATCAAAATGTGATGTATGCCATTGCTGGAGAATTGGTTGAATCAATAAGTGGTATGCCATGGACAACTTTTCTCCAACTAAGAGTTTTTGACCCATTAGATATGAAGGAATCCTTTCCTACCTATAAATCTTCCCTGTTCTACAAAAACAGGATGTTTCCCCATTTTAGAATCTCAGATAAAATATCCCCCATTCCATATATGGTCATTGATCAGGTAGCTCCTGCCGGAGCGGTTTGGTCGAGCGCACACGATATGGCTAAATGGATGCATTTCCTCCTCAATAAGGGCATAATAAATGGTAGAGCATTGATTTCTGAAAATAATTTTAACGAATTATTTACCCCCCAAATAGTGATTCCACCAAAGGATTTTTATCCTACAACCAGTTTGACGCTGCCGACCTGGACTACTTACGGGTTAGGTTGGTTTCAGCAAGATTATAGAGGCAAAACACTTCATTTTCATACAGGTAGTATCGATGGGAATATTGCCATTTTAGGCCTTCTACCCTCCGATAGTCTGGGTGTTTTTGTTTTAGGAAATCTAGATCATGCAGAATTGAGGCATGCTATTATGTTTAAGGTTTTAGACCTTTTAGGTGAAAATGTCGAAGGTTCAAGAGATTGGAATGATGAAATTAAATCGCTTTACCAACAAATCGCAAATAGTAATAGGAAAGAGAATGTTCCTTATATTAAGAGGGATGAGAGGGGCAGTATAACCTCGTTTACAGGCACCTATTACCATCCCCTTTATGGGAAAATTAAAGTAGAAAAAACAAAGGAAAATAAAGTGTTACTTCATCTAACCCCAATACTTACCTTAACACTCAACGCTATCAACGAAAAGGAATTTAATGGAAAATATCTTGATTACTTTTGGTTTGATGATGAAAAAATAATTTTCGAATTAAGTATAAATGGCAAAGATGTTTTGGCTCTAACTATAGGAAATCGGAAATGGATAAAAGAAAATTGAGCTTATAAATTAAATTTTATACCTGCCCTGAGCCATTTTCCCGGCATGGGAACGGTACCAATTTCTCTGTATTCCAGATCAAAAAAATTGGTTATCTGGAGGAAGGTATTGAATGATTTTCCCCATGACCTATTGGCTTGAACGTCCGTTAAAAAGGTAGATTTTTCATTGTTTATCCGCTGAAAGTATCGGAAAGCGGTCGTTGCTTTAATTTTCAATGGTAGATTGAAGGCAATAATGGCACTACTTTGGTACTTAAGATTTTCAAAAATATATCGGGATTGATACCCTGGGATCAGCTCCATATCAGCTTGCAACCAGGCATAATTCAGCTGAATAGAATGAATCAATCCGCGTTGAAAGTCATATTTAAAAGTAAGTTCTGCTCCCCTTGTCATTACATTAAGATAATTCTCAGGTTTCCATTTTTCTGCGTTGGAAATCCTTACCCATTCAATTATTCTGGAAGCATCGCGTTGAAAAATGGAAGCCGTCAAATGCGCGTTTCCTTTGTCGAAACGACCGCCTATTTCATAGGTCCAGGCCGATTCCGGGAGTAAAGTTATGTTTCCAACATTAGATGGACCCACATAGTATAAATCGGTATAAGTCGGCACTCTAAACGACCTGGCAAGATTCGTGAATACGGAAAAATGGTCATTTTGAGTATAACTTACATCTATACCCGGATAGAATTTCAATCCATAATCATTCATATAATGATTAAAAATGCCAGGATTAACCTGGAATTTTCCCAGGGTAATTCTCTCCTCCAGATAAATTCCCACGTGATCGCGAAAATGGTTGCCCAGATTATTACTTTCTATTTGTTCCCGGCGTATTTCAAATCCAATAGCACCAATACCTAAAGCATTGTTAAGTTGAAAATTACCCTCCAATCCACTAACTTTTGTGTTGTGAATATTTTTATAAAAAGAAGGATTTTGTCTTAGATAAATATAAATATCCTGGTGATCTCTATGATAGGCATTAAAATTGAACCGTCCCCAATCTTTTTCCAGTTTATAAGCGACAGAAAACATCATGGTTTGGGTTTCTTCGTATTGATCCTTTGCATTTTCATTCGCATAAAAACCATTTGCACCAAAAACCTTATTATTGAATCCCGCCAAAATACGCCAGGTACCTTGAGCTAAGGATAATTGAGATTGATAAAGAATATTTTGCTGCTTAAAATCGGTGTTATACCTGTAACCATCTCCTTCACTAAAACCACCAGAAACAGATTGCTTCCATTTTCCGAAGGGTAAACTAAGGGATACATCGGCTCTTTTTAACCCATATTCACCTAAAGAGACCGTGCCGGATAGCTGATTTTTATCGGGTACTTTGGTAATAATGTTAACAGCACCAGCAAAGGCATTTGGACCATAAATTCTGGTTCCCGGACCTTTTAAGACCTCTATCCGTTCGATTTGTTCCGGTTGAAGTACCAAATTCAACAAATGATGACCAGTCTGAGGGTCACTCAACTTAATGCCATTGATGAGGACCAGGCTTTGGTCAAAAGATCCTCCTCTAATAGACAGATCTGCCTGAACGCCCTGAGGTCCTCGCTGTCTGATATCCAAGCCAGGTAAATAAGAAAGAATTTCAGCTATTTGGTTAGCTGGCAAACGGCTAATGTCCTCTTTAGAAAGCAATTGTATTGTTCTGGCCGATTTGGAAAATGGGGTAGCCAACCGGTCTGCCATAATTTCTACCTGGTTGAGAGAAATTAAAGTATCAGATTGTCCCCACATATTTTGAGAAATAAACGATATTGTCAGCAAAATATTAATTAACTTCATTCTATTGGTTTAAGCGCTAAAATTAAGCAAACAAACGAAATGATTATCAAAAAGCGAAATAATGAATGTAAGCTTTAGGTCAAATTTTCCCTCTCTTCAGGGAACAATGAAGAACGGTGCCCCTTATGTGTTTATGGACGGACCTGCAGGAACACAAGTGCCCGCTCAAGTAATAAATGCCATTTCAGGTTATTATTTACATAAAAATGCCAATTCGCATGGTCAGTTTATAACATCTTCATTAACCGATGCCGTGGTAGATGAAACCAGATCATCGATGGCCTGTTTTTTAGGCGCTAATCATGGGGGAGAAATCTCCCTGGGTGCCAACATGACTAGTTTAGCCTTTTCCCTTTCCCGCGCCTTTGCCCGATTGTTTCCACCCGGCGATGAGGTATTGATTACTCAACTGGATCACGAAGGAAACAGAGGGCCCTGGCTCGCCCTTCGCGAAAAGGGTGTTATCGTCAGGGAGGTTCGGCTTTTACCAGAAGGACGACTTGATTATGAAGACTTTGAATCTAAAATAAATGAACGTACCAGGTTGGTTGCGGTAGGATTTTCGTCTAATATTTTAGGCACTGTTAATGATTTGAAAAAAATAAGATATCTGAGCCATCAGGTGGGCGCCTGGCTTTTAGTGGATGCCGTCCATGGGGCACCACACTTTAGCCTGGATGTTAAAGCGTTGGATTGTGATTTTTTACTTTGTTCTGCCTATAAGTTCTATGGCCCTCATGTTGGTATTCTTTACGCAAGAGAGGGCCTGTTGGATCGATTACCAACAGATAGATTGCGCACCGCTGGTCAGGCAGCACCTGATTCTATTGAAACGGGAACGCCTAATTTTGCTGCCTTTGCCGGTGTTACCGCAGCCATTGAATTTTTAGAAAGTAATGGTACAGGGCAGAGTAAAAGAGAGCGTTTGGTGAGGGCTATGGAAATGATTCATGAGCATGAAATGGGTTTATTTATAAAATTATATCGTGGATTGGAAGCCATGGAGGGTATTCAGTTATGGGGTTTACCTCCTGATATCATTGATAGAGCTCCGACCTTATCATTCAGTGTGTTAAATGAAAAACCTGATCAATTTTGCAGTTATTTAGGGGAAAATGGCGTTTTTGCCTGGAACGGTCACTTTTACGCATTGAGAACCGTGGAAATATTAGGCTTAAGAGCAAAAGACGGTGTGGTAAGAATGGGTATTTCTGCCTACACATCCTCTGATGAAGTAGATAAAGTGCTGGAAATTGTCAAAAAAAGGGTTTGTTAGTAAAATTTTTCAAAAAAAGGAAACTTTTAAGGGTATTTTTTCGTATATAGTTATTGTAAATGAATAATTCCATGCGACAGTTAAAAATTACTAACAAAATTACCAACAGGGAAAGTCTCTCTCTTGAAAAATATCTACAAGATATTTCAAAGATTCCTATGCTGGTTGGCGATGATGAAATTAAGTTGGCTCAACGGATTAGAGAAAATGACGAAGATGCTTTAAATCAACTGATTAGGTCAAATCTTCGTTTCGTCGTTTCTGTGTCTAAACAATATCAAAATCAAGGACTTTCTTTAAGTGACTTGATTAACGAAGGAAATGTCGGCTTAATGAAGGCGGCAAAAAGGTTTGATGAAACCAAAGGTTTTAAATTTATATCCTATGCCGTATGGTGGATCAGACAGTCTATTCTTCAGGCTATTGTAGATCACTCAAGGATTGTTAGACTACCCCTCAATAAAGTGGGTACCTACAATAAAATTAACGAGGCGGTGCTTAATTTTATTCAGAAGTATGAAAGGGAACCCAGTACCGACGAATTGGCGGCTATTTTAGATATTTCTCCTAAGGATGTACTCAATATGCAGCGCAGTAATGCCAGACATATTTCTATGGATGCGCCAATTGGCCAGGAAGATAGCGATTTAACAATGCTTGAAACTATGCCAAATTCAGCGGAAAACGAACCAGATAAAAATCTTATGGCGCAATCCATGAAGGAAGATTTAAAGGAAGGTCTGAGTATTTTGTCCGAAAAAGAAGTTGAAGTCATTTCATCATATTATGGTCTCGATGGTCAAAAACCGCTGACTTTAGAGGAAATAGGTGAGTTTTTACAGCTAACAAGAGAACGAGTGCGCCAAATTAAGGAAAGGGCTATTCGACGATTAAGAAAATCCTATAATAGAAATGCACTCAAATCATACCTTTAAGGTTCAATCGCTTGCTTTTCTTTGTAAATACTTTTCGTTCTATTCATTTTCCGTATATTGTCCTTAAATTTTAATTATATGGGTTTATTAGCTCTGTCTGCGCTAATTCTTGTGGGTTCTGGCTTCATTTTGATGAAAAATAATCTCAGTGCCTTAAAACCTGGGGGTAAAAAAATAGAGGAGATTTTTTTACAATTAGATCAGGCCGTTCCAATGAAACAAAGTGATTTGGCTCCCTTGGGTGAAATTAATATTGAACTTCTATCGGCTAATGAATTAAAAGGTGTCGCAAAATCAAAGGTGTCTGGTATCGAAACGGGTATCATTGCCACCCTTTTTGAAGAAGCTGGAATCGCTTTCGCTGTTAAAAAATTTGGAGCTGCTGACTTTAAAGCTATGGTGGTCGCAAAAGATAAAAATCATGTATATAGATTTTTATTTAAGTCAAATGAAATCGAAATAGTGATTGATAATCAAGCATTAGGCATTTTTCTAGTGGATGAAAAAGTTCTCAAAGGCGTAAGGACAGGGGCAACTTTGTTACATTTGAAAGACCACCCTTCTCAAGGTAGCAGTCTCTACATTCAGGATAAAGAAATGGTTATGTTTCCTAAAGATATTTTTAAGGATTCAAAACAAATGTCAAAGAGAGCTTTCATTGTCCTGAATCAATCTATTTCTGCAGAAGAACAAGCAACCATTCTGGCTATGAGTATGATTTTATTCTGGAAGGAAAAATGGAAAATTTAACCTAAGATCAATATGGATTTTATAAGAAAAATTACCCTTATTTTATATAGATTCAGAGAGCGTGGATTAGAAATATTTCTTTTGGATGCCGAAGATTCTCAATCTTTATCTCTTCCTCAGGAAGATAAAGGTTCCGTTCTTTCTGATAAATTTAAGGATCAGGCGACACTAATTTCCAACGATATCCATGAATCTGGCGTAGCAGAACAAACCTGGGCTTTAGAAATAGAGGAGGAGGATATTCCTTCTTTAAAATGGTTGCTCTACGAGGATGCAAAAAATATTTCCGATAAGTTTGTTTCCGATGAAACAGGAACTTATCTGAGAGTTAAAGATGCATTAAAAAAAGTAATGCCTCAACAATATAAATGGATTAAAGAGTTAAAAGATGTCCTTTTAGATAGACATTCAGTAAGAGATATCTAAGTAATAAATTTTTATTTCATTCTTTTTTTAGCGAGCAATAAACATATTTCTAATTGTTCCTCTCTACTTAAATTGCTGTTATTTAATACTATGGCATCCTCTGCTCTCAAAAGAGGACTGTCCGTTCTGGTAGAATCAATGTAATCTCTCAAAAAAAGATTTCTTCTGATGTCAGGAAGAGAAACGAAGGCATTTTTTGAGATAAGATCAAGATATCTTCGGTTGACCCTAACCTCAATATCTGCGGTAAGAAATATTTTTAATACTGCATTAGGGAAAACTACAGTTCCTATGTCTCTTCCATCCATAATAAGATTATTATGCGAGGACATTTGTCTTTGTTGTTCGACCATTGCCGTTCTCACACTCGAAATGGCAGCTACCTTGCTTACCATTTCAGCTACAGCCATGTCTCTGATTTCTAAACTAATATCTTTACCATTAAGGAAAGTTAAATTGCCATTTGGAGAGGGCTCCAGGGTTATATTAATATTTTCTAAAGCATTTTTTACTTCGGCAGGCTGGTGAATAGAAACTTCATTTTTCAAAAAATAATACGTTACAGCTCTGTACATAGCACCAGAATCTACAAATAAGAATTGGAGTGATTCTGCCATTGCTTTGGCTAAAGTTGATTTTCCGCAGGATGAAAATCCGTCAATTGCTATACTAATGCCCATGGTAAAAACTTCAGGATATAAAAAAAGAGGCTGATTCTTTTTTGAATAGCCTCTTTTGTGTTTTATACTATAATAAATTAATATTCGTCTTCATTGAATAAAAAATCATCTTTCCTAGGGTAATCAGGCCAAATATCTTCAATTCCTTCATATATTTCACCTTCGTCCTCCATTTGCTGTAAGTTCTCAATCACCTCAATAGGTGCACCGGAACGAATAGCATAATCAATTAATTCATCGCGAGTGGCAGGCCAGGGTGCTTCCTCCAGGTGATAAGCGAGTTCTAAAGTCCAGTACATAATATTTTGGTTTAATTCAATTTATTTAAAAATGACTTACTTTTCCACAAAAGTAATAAATTCTATCCTTTTGGATAATTACTTAATAAACATGGCATCACCGTAACTAAAAAGTCTGTATCCTTCCTTTAGTGCTTCGTCGTAGGCGTGCATTATAAGTTCATGCCCTCCGAAAGCAGCGACCATAATCAGCAAGCTTGATTTTGGCAGATGAAAATTTGAAATCAGGCTATCTGCAATATTAAAATCGAAAGGAGGAAAAATAAACTTGTTAGTCCATCCAGACTCAACGGTCTTGAGTTGACCCTCTGCTGAAACGGCTGATTCAACCGCGCGTAAAGAGGTGGTGCCAATAGCACAAACTTTATTTCTACCCGTTCTTTCTTTATTCTTGGCTATATTAACCATATTGACCGTTTCAGGTGGAACTCTGTAAAACTCAGCATCCATTTTGTGCTTGGACAAGTCCTCCACGTCAATAGTGCGGAACGTACCCAAACCCAAATGGAGGGTGATGGGAGCAAATTCCACGCCTTTTATTTCCATACGTTTCATCAATTCCTTGCTGAAATGCATGCCTGCAGTTGGGGCAGCGACCGCACCGATATCTTTAGCAAAAATAGTTTGATACCATTCTCTGTCACCCGCTTCGCAAGGTCTGTTAATATATTTAGGTAGGGGAGTGTTGCCCAGAAAATTAAGAGCTTCCTGAAATTCGTCGTCTGTACCATCAAAAAGAAAACGTATGGTTCTGCCTCGTGAAGTAGTGTTATCAACAACTTCAGCAATGAGAACATCATTGTCATCATCATCACTAAAGTATAATTTATTGCCAACGCGGATCTTTCTGGCAGGATCAACCAACACGTCCCATAATCGAGTGTCATGATTGAGTTCTCTTAATAGAAAAACTTCTATTTTTGCTCCTGTTTTTTCCTTTCTTCCATACAATCTGGCAGGAAAAACTTTGGTATTATTATATAGCATGATATCTCCCTCGTCAAAATAGTCAATAAGATCTTTGAATATTTTGTGTTCGATTTTACCTGTTTTTCTGTCAATCACCATTAATCTGGCGTCATCGCGATTTGGGGTAGGATAGGAGGCAACTTGGTTTTCGGTATAATCAAAACTAAATTGGGATAGTTTGGTTCGCATGAAACGGTTTTTGACTTTTGGTGTGCAAAATTAACATTTTTAATCAATTTATATTAACGCTTAAGAAAAAAAAATAGTTTGCTTTATTTTCAAAAAAAATGATTTCAGTTGAATTTTATAGATTAATTGTTACCTTTCATCTAAACAAATGCATTTATAATATTTCCCAACGTACCTTTGTCCTTTAACCATTTGGAGAAAAATAAATGTTATGCAGACGATTATAAAAGTAATCATTGAAAGTATTTCACAGGCAGTTCAACAACTTGTAGGTAATAAACTACGCAGTTTCCTCTCTCTCTTAGGTATCACTATTGGTATTTTTTGTATCATAGGCGTATTTTCTGCCGTAGATTCTCTTGAAAATAAC
The DNA here is from genome assembly GCA_021299835.1 of Saprospiraceae bacterium. Taxonomy (GTDB): domain Bacteria; phylum Bacteroidota; class Bacteroidia; order Chitinophagales; family Saprospiraceae; genus BJGN01. The sequence goes on from JAJTER010000027.1 coordinate 27,150, forward strand.
ATTCGCAAAAGTATCGCTAAATTGGGCGAAGAGGTAATTTATATCCAAAAATTCTCCTGGGCAGAAGATCCAGGCGAGAATTATTATAAATGGATGCGCAGACCTAATATTAATTATGCTGATTATGAAGGGGTTAAGAAAAGAATGAAAAATGCCGATGTCGTTGGTTATTGGATGGGGATAGGTTCAAAAATAGTTAAGCATAGAAATAATTCTATTGAAGGTGCTTATACCATGGCTTTTTCTGAAGAATGTGGCGCCCTTTTTAATCTGAATTATTCTCAGGGTAGATTTTTCTCTCCTTCTGAATATAATTTTGGTGCTAATAAGGTGATTTTAGGTTTCAATTCAGCTGAAGAACTTTTTGGTCCTATCGATCCCATCGGTAAAATAATCCGACTGAGTGGAAGAAATCTGGAAGTGGTAGGTGTTTTAGAAAAATCAGGTGAAAGTATTATAAATGTTATGAATTTCGACGATATCGTTATCATCTCTTATCCCCTGGCACGCAAAATAGCTAACCTAAATCAAAACTCTTTCTGGCCTGATTCATCTGTTGGGGTAAAAGCAAAAAAGGGTGTTTCATTAGATGAACTGGAAGACAATCTCATTGCTGCAATGAGGGCTCAACGCAGATTGAGGCCTATTGAAGAAGATGATTTTTCTCTGAACCAACTATCAATCATTTCTAAATTCCTAAATGGCTTTTTTGACGCATTAAATATTTTGGGCATTTTCCTCGGGGGCTTTGCAACCCTGGTTGGTATGTTTAGCGTAGCTAATATCATGTTCGTTTCTGTTAAGGAAAGAACCAGAATCATTGGTATTAAAAAAGCGCTGGGTGCTAAAAGATATATGATTCTGCTTGAATTTTTGATAGAATCAGTTATCCTTTGCATTGTTGGAGGTGTATTTGGCCTGGCGCTGGTTTATATAGCTATGTTTGCCCTTTCTTATGGTCTTACTTCCTTCGAATTTGTTCTATCCTTGAATAATATATTACTCGGCCTTGGACTATCCATATTTATTGGTATTCTTGCGGGGATGATACCCGCTTCCCAGGCCTCAAAAATGGATGCCGTGGTGGCCATGAGACAATAATTTTTTTGGTACCTATCTTAAAGTCCTTGTTGATTAAATTCAACAAGGGCTTTTTAGTTAAATTATCTTAAATACAAGGTTTTTTAATCTTTTTGGTGACTATTCTAAAATAAAATAGTAAAATTCGCATTGTTATTTTGTCGGTTAACGTGTTAAAAAAGCTAAATTTGACGCACTTTATTTAATTTTGTGGGTAACTACCTATTTTGATTAAACTTATACTTTTATTATATCACTGTCTATGATGTTAAACAAAAAACTTGAACGACTTAATGCTAATTCATTCCAAATAAAGCATGGTTATGTCCCGGGTTATTCCAACAAAATAACTTTTTTGATGGTGAGTATCCTTTTTTGTTTTTTAAATAAGCTTACTGGTCAACAACTTCCCTTATTTACACAGTATCGTGAAAATACGGGATTGATTAATCCTGCGGCGCTTGAACCCGACTATCTGGCTTATTCTAATAATTTTACCGTGGGTGCGTCTTATCGCTCTCAATGGAACGGGCTTTCTGGCGCTCCTAGAACCATGACCATCAGAGGTACTTATTATGCCGATGATTATGCGGGTGTTACGATGATGGGTGGTGGTTATTTGATGAGAGATCAAACAGGACCTATCAGTTTTACTGGAGCTTATGGCAGAATTGCCGGGGTCATTACTTCCGATCCTACCCTGGGTGGTGTCATTTTAGGACTTACAGCAGGTTTGGTTCAGTTTGGTATAAATACAGATAATATTGTTGTCAGAGATAAAACAGACGATTTAGCGATGACGGGGCAAAATCAACTATTCCCCGATGTCGGGGTAGGTGTTTATGCTTACAGATATTTGTCCACAGGACGTACGGGATCCTCTTATGTTTACGGCGGCGTCTCCATGCCGCAAGTATTAGGTCTCGATTTGAAGGTCCAAAATACCTCAAGCGATTATTATCTTCAAAGGGTCAGGCATTTATATGGATTGATGGGTATGTATCTGTTTTTTGACGATAATAGTTTTATAGAACCATCCGTTTGGGTAAAATATGCTCCGAATGCTCCTGTGAATGTCGATGTTAACGTTCGTTATCAGATGCCGGGAAGCCTCTGGATTGGAACCGGGGGATCAACTTCTGGTACATTGCATATTGAAGCTGGCGTACTTTTAGGAGAAAATCTCGGACTCGATAATTCCATTAGAATTGGCTACGGATATGGATACAGTTTTAAAACCTTTGGCCCTTTTGTCGGTGGAGGACACGAAATTAATATTTCCTACTCCCTAAATAAATAATCTTTTGAATCATTCTTATTTACACTCTATAATGAAGCGTAGTATAAAACTTCTTTTCTTTCTTTCATTGTTTTCGGTTCGGGCTCTGTCACAAGAGGCTGCCGTTACCTTTTTATTCTCCTCCATTGCTCCTTGTGGTAATAGTACCGCTTGTGTAGATGTCACAACCGACGATTTTTCCAATGTACTTTACGTCAAGATGCCTATTAAATGGGATCCAAAGATTGTAAAACTTAAAAGTATTCAATTAGGAACTTTAAAAAATATTAAACTTTCAGATTTCGATCAATCCAGAGCTTTGACAGAAGGATTACTTTTCTTTGAATGGAAGTATGATGATTGTTCCAGCCCTAAATTACCAACTTTTAATTTTCCAGACGGGGAAAAGATTTTTTCTTTGTGTTTTGAACCTGTCTCCACTTATGGTTCTTCCACAACTATTGGAATTACCACTGATCCTGCGATTTTAAAAAACAATGATATTTATCCTGTTGAGATTTATAAGAATGTGGGTTGTACAGATGTGGGTTTTCTTCAGAAGCGAGGTAATATTTCTACCTGTGTTCGTGCTCTCACTGTAGCTGGAGAACCAATGGCGGGAAAGGAAGATGAGATTGTATGTACGCCTGTAAAAGTGACTGGTTTAGATAGTATCGCCGGTATTCAGTTTGTTATGCAATGGCAAGATACTATGCTGGAATTTGTGGATTTAAAAATTAATAATTCTACTATTCCAGGTCTTTCACGAGGTAGTTTCGGATTACCAGCGGACACAAAGAGGTCAAATGCTTTGATTTTTGCCTGGCAGAGTAGCACAGGAAAACCTGCTGCATTAAAGGATAACTCTGAAATTTTTGAAGTATGTTATAAAATCATAGGGCCTTGTCAAAAGGTAACTTCTGTTGATTTCGTTTCTAACTTTGGTGTTAAAATGGAAGCAACTTCAGAGGGTAGGACTGTTTCTCCAACCACAGGACAAGATACTTTCAGACTTGATGTGATTGCACTCGTCGGCGAAGAAATTGTTACTACCATTGGTAGATGTGACCCCGATGGGCTAAAACTTCATGTTGAATGTGGCCCGGAGGTTGAGGTTGGCCTCGAGAAATGTGTTGCTATTATCGCTGATCAGGATTTACTCGATGTGAATACCCTGAAATACCAGATGACTTACGACCCTGAAATTTTAAGCTTTGTTCGTACTGAAAAATTCTCATCGAAGCTTCCTTCCCTCAATTCCTCAAAATTTACTATTAAAAATGGCGTAGTTACATTGGATTGGGTCAATAAGTTAGGTGTACGAACAATAAATAAAGGGGACACTTTATACAAAGTTTGTTTTGATGTGCTAGGTGTTGGGATCAAAGTTACGCCCTTAAAAATAATTAATTCGGGGGCTATTATTTTATATGGTGACTATCCTATTAATTATGAATTGAATGCAACCAATTGTGCTATTCAAATAAAGCAACCTCCGGGAGTAGTTTTTACCATTCGAGATGGTGAGGGAAAAAAAGGGGAAACCATTTGTGTTCCAGTGTCTGTTTCAAATTTTAATAAAAAAGATAGTTTGACATTTAATCTGTCATGGGATGCTAGCAGATTAAAATTTGTCAATATTAAGGATGCTAAATTAACCGGACTTAAATTTGATGCTGTAAATGCACTTGATGCTGGTTTATTGAGTTTATCATGGGAAAGTGCGACGCCTTCTGATGCATCTCTCGCCGCAGATCAGACGGAAATATTTAAGATTTGTTTTGAACTGATAGGTGATTCTCCCTTTGAAATTGGAGACGCTACCAATTGCTCTTTGTTAGATATAGCTAGTATAGGCTCTAATTTTTGTGCTTTTTAGTGAAAAAAATGAAGTAAAAAGAAAATCCAATCATTGCGTCGATTTTAAAGTCAATGATTTCAAGGATATTACGAAAGCTGATTTTATTTTAAACTGGTCGCCGGCCGGATTGACTTACACAGGTTTAAAAAATCTGAATGCAGGTTTAAATTTAAATTTGACTACAAATTTTGATGTTAGCGCGACAAGTTCGGGTGTTTTGGAGTTCAACTGGCTCAATCCAGCAGGAAAAACACTGGCAGATAGCACCAGGTTATTTTCAGTGTGTTACAATGTTATAGGAGATGCGGATACTTGCTATCTTATTAAAGTCGATAAGGCGCCACCTTCCACCGTAACCACCTTTACAGGACCAGGTCAGTTATTCTATAATGATATTCCCGTTTGTATTACTGATACATTGCTTATAGCAAAAAGTTCGTCTAATGTTTCTTGTACCAACCTGAATGACGGTACTGCTCAGGTATTTGTAACGTCAGGTGGAAAGGGTCCGTTTATTTATAGTTGGATATCCCTTGCAACAGGAAGGAATCTGGGTTCCGGTAATGCCATTAAAAATTTACCCGCAGGTAAAATTGTATTAACGGTCATTGATTTATCCAATCCAAGTGTTAGAGGTACAGACACTATAACCATTGGTGTTGCACCAGGTCAACCAATAGCCATTGCCGGACCTGATGCGCTGTTAAAGTGTCTTCCCCGTTCATTAACACTGACAGGTACAGGTACTTCTTCAACCCCAGGTTCAGGAATTAATGTAAAATGGACAACCTCGAATGGTATTATTGAAGGTAATAATGAGCAATCAGTAGTAACCGTAACTGAACCTGGATTATATATCTATCAGGTAGAAAATGCGATTGGCTGTATAGCAAAAGATACCATTGTAATTACTTCTATTCCCTTTTATAAGGCTGATGCCGGACAAGATAAAAAATTGACTTGTGATGCACCTACATCATTTATTGGGGCACCTATTTTAACGAAAGGAGATTCTTTGACAGTAACCTGGAAAGCCATTAATGGCGGTCAATTAGAAGCAGGTCAGGAAAAACTCGATGCTCCAACCGTTACTTTTGGCGGTACTTATATCGTAACTGTTAGAAATACAAAGAGTTTCTGTACCAGTTCCGATACGGTTATGGTTACCAACAATGTGCTGAAGCCCATAGTTAGTGTTGGTAATGATATAGAAACAGGTTGTAAAGGTGAGTCAGTAACCCTTAAAGCAACAGCACAACCACATCCAAATCCTTTAGATTATTTATGGGAAACACTTAGTGGTTCATTTTTAGGGTTGAATTCTTCGGTGGTAGTAAGTAAGTTAGGAAGTTATTCTGTTTTGGTTCGTGATGTAGCATCGGGTTGTTCCACAAGAGATACCATAAATATTTTGCCAAATGCCGATTATGCCCGATTTACTCTGGCAGATACAACAGCTTGGACTTGTCTCGAGCCAAAAGCTACCTTGAAGGCTGCATTCAATACACAAAGAGATAAATATAGTATTCTGTGGACTGCCAATGCGGGGGGCATTCTTCCTGTGGGACAAGATACTATTCAACAACCTAAGGTTGAAAAAACAGGTATTTATACCATCAAAACAACTAATCTTGTTACCGGTTGCGTGCTTTCAGATAGTACCTTGTTAAATGATATCAGGGAGGTAGTTCAGGCTGATATTATAAAATATGGAGATACCCTAACTTGTAAGGATCCTAAAATGCTATTGGAAGGGATTGCGGATACAGAAAATAAAGACTTACAATATTTTTGGTTTTTAAATGGCAATCAACTCGCTAAAGATACCTTGGATATTGAGGCAAAAGCAGGTGGATTATTTTCATTTAAAGCAATAAATAAATTTAGTTTTTGTGAAGGAATAGATTCGGTTAGAATTATATCACAATTGGATTCTCCAAAAGTTACCTTAATAACCGACCCTAAAATTACGTGTAAGTATCCTCAGGGAAATATATCCATTGCTGTTTCCCCAGCAGCAGATTATACCTATAATTGGTTGACCTTGGACGGAACCATTGCTTCTGGCTATGACTCTCCCAATCCAAAAGTGGCAACTGTTGGAACCTATATTTTGCAAATTCAGAATAAGACAACGCTTTGTGAGGGTGGTATTGATGTTTTAGTTGGCTTAGATAAATTAGCTCCGGAGGCGAAAATTGTATTTAACGAAACCCAGATTACCTGTACTCGCGATTCGATTGAATTGAAAGCGATGACTACTAACAATAATGCATCAAGAGACTCTTACGCATGGGTTGATTCCAAGGGTGATCCTTTAAAATTGGATTCCAGTCTTATTTATAAAGTTAAAAAAGAGGGAACTTATCAACTCATCGCAACGAATAATTTAACAGGTTGCCAGTCTGTTGATTCAATTATTATTACAGAGAATAAAAGGTTGCCAGACGCCTTTGCTGTTTTATCGGGCCCAATAACTTGTAATAATCCCGTAGTTGAAATTAATGGTCAGAATGGTTCTTCCGTCGGGTCTGATTATCAGGTGTCATGGGTTCCCTTAGACAATCAGGTAAATGCTGTGCAGTTAACCACCGATGCCTATTTGGTAAAAGTCAATAAACCAGGGAATTATTCTCTGGATATAAAGGACAAAAGAAATGGTTGTGTAGGTAGTACAAAAATCAATATTCCCGATTCTACCCAGCGTCCATTAGTTAATTTAGTTACCCCTCAACCCTTGGCGTGTCCAGGAAAATTTACATTAATCGACACAAAGGGAACAAGCACTGGAGCCTCATTCAAGTATTTGTGGAAAACCTTGACTGGAAATGATACGGTAACAAATAATACCCAATTAAACGGACAGGTAAAACAAGTTGGTACATATACTTTAGACATAGTTAATTCTTTTTCAGGATGTACCTCCAAAGATACCGTGGTGTTTATCCTCGATCCTGCTTTACCATTGGCCAATGCAGGGGTTGATACCATTAGTTGTGGGGAAAATATTAATCTGAATGCTAAATTATCTTCTTTGAATACCGGAAAATGGACTGCATCCGGAGGACCTCAGGTAGAGCTTCCCGATGATGCAGGTAGTTTTGCTTTTGGACTAAA
>JAJTER010000204.1 GCA_021299835.1 Saprospiraceae bacterium
TTTGAGTATCAAGATACGGCTAAATGTTATATCGGATTCCGTAATGTAATGACGCATTTAGGTCGAGGTGGTAAAGACTTAGACGCTGAAAATGGTGAAGAAATCCAAATGGATATTCAATTAAAGTAAAATCTGTAACAAATAAATAAATCAAAGTTTAACAATTAAATTCAATTATTATGAGTGGTAAAAAAGGTGGTTTTTTTGCATCCAAAGGGTACAAAAATTTAATGAAGTATGTATATGGTTATGGTGCAGCAATCGTAATTATCGGGGCCTTGTTTAAAATTCAGCACTGGCCTGGGGCTGACTTAATGTTAATTCTTGGTCTATCAACAGAGGCTATTATCTTTGGTTTGTCAGCCATGGAACCGCTTCATGCCGAACCAAATTGGGCTGTATATTATCCGTATTTATTACCAGAAGATGAGCGTCCAGAAGGTCAAGACATCAGTGCGTTCCCTAAACCGCATGAAATAGCTGGAGGCAGTGGGTCGGGGTCCGCAGGCACTACCGAAATGGTAGCTGAAATGATGCAAAAAGCTAAAATTGATCAAGCATTATTAGAGCGTCTTGGAAATGCAATGCGCGATTTGAGCGAAAATGCGGAACAATTAAAAGCTGTTTCTAAAGCAGCCACAGCTACAGATGATTATGTTTCTTCGTTGCACGAGGCTTCTAAGAAAATGTCTAGCCTTTCTGAAGCATATGAAAGAGCTTCCTCTTCAATTGCTGGTCTTACCTCAAACACAGCAGATGGTGCTTCTTTTGGTGAGCAAATGCAAAAAGTATCAACGAACTTGGCTGCGCTTAATAACGTATATGAATTGCAATTACAAGGTTCTTCTGCTCATTTAGAGGCAACTCAAGGGTTCCAAAAACAAGTTGCAGACATGATGCAAAACCTTTCTGCTTCTGTGGACGACACGAAATTGTATCGCGAAAATATGGCCATGTTGGCTCAAAACCTTACGGATTTGAACAACGTATATGGTAACATGTTGAAGGCGATGCGTGCCTAACAAGAATTTTCTAATAAGTAGTACGAATTAAAAAAATTAGAAAAAATGGCAGGTGGTAAGGAAACGCCAAGGCAGAAGATGATCGGTATGATGTACCTGGTTTTAACTGCACTTTTGGCCTTAAACGTAGCAAAAACAATTCTGTGATGAGAAGATTGATCTTATCATGGAAAAAGCAACCGGTAATGAGAAAACGGCCAAAGCTGAATACATATATAAATTAGCTCAAGAAATCGATGCTCTGACAGCGAAACAGATAGAGTTAGTTGACCAAACAAAGTTTCTTGTTCTTATGGAATGTAAAGAGAATATAGAAGCAGCTCCGGAATCAGATGAAAAAGCTGAAACAATTGTAGTATTAGAGAAAGATCGGCTTAAAATGAAGTTAGATCTTAATCCTAAGAAGCCAGGTGTAAAAAATAACGACTTTCCTATCCGACCGGTACGAATGAATCTTCATCACGTTGAAGGTAAAGACAAGTATGATGAAGGTATGCGTGTTATGGGTATCGCCTCTGAGGAGGGTTTAAAGAACCCGGATAAAGGCAAACAAGGAGATTTAATTTGGAAAGCTATGATTGACTTCAGAAATGAACTTTGTAACAAAGTAGTAGAAGCTGCAAATTATAGTGCAAAATTAGACACTTTACGTGACAAAAAAGGAAAACTTGTTAATTTTTCATTTACTCCCCCAGCAGATAAAGATGTGGAAAAATTCACTAATAAAGCAGCGCTAATGTTGGTTTTAGAACCTAAATTAAAATCTTTCTTTGTGGATGGTGAACCAGCTGATGAGTATAGTACCATTAAGGATGTATATCTTGGTTTAACTAAGAGTAAATTGGTAAAGGAGGGGGAAAAAGAAATTCATTGGATTGGTAAAACTTTTGATCATGCTCCTTCTGTTGCTGTTTTAGCTTCTTTATCAAGTATTCAAAAGGACATTCTGTCTGCTAGAGCTGTCGCAATTTCCTATTTGCAGGAAAAGGTAGGTGCTGGTGAATATTCATTTAATAAGGTAATGGCCTTAGCCTATCCGGATCAAGCTGTGGTAAACGGTGGCGAAGAATTTACGATGTCTGTGTTAATGGCAGCATTCGATTCTGAACGACAACCAATTGTTAAACCGGATCAAGGAACTGCTGTTTCTGCAAAACAAGGAGTTGGGGTTGTGAAACTTAGAGCACCAAATTCGGGTGAAATGAAGTTAACAGGTACTGTAACCATTAGAAAGAAAAATAACTCTGAAAAAACCGAACGATATGAAACCAAAGTGGTTGTAGTTCCTCCAATGGGTACGGTAACCTTACCAGAATTCAGTATCATGTATGCTGGATACAATAATAAGGTTACGGCTGTCGCAGGTGGATCTAAAGGCGCAACCGAAATCTCTGTTCAGGGAGGTGTTAAAAGTAATAGTTCATTTAGTTTGGATGGAACTAATTATAAAGGATGGACAATAAAACCTTCTGCCGGAAGTCGTCAAGTTGTGGTAACTGTTCAAGGCAAAGATTCACAGGGGAAATCCAAATCTTTTGGAACATTTAAATACCGTGTCAAACCTTTCCCTTCACCAAAATTGTTAACACCAACGATTTCATTATCCTCGGGTGCACGTATTCAAGTTGGTCTAGGCCAAGACTGTCCGATTTCCGGAGCTAATTTTACCATTAAAGGTGGGAATATATTAATTGGTGATGGAATTCCTTATTCAGGACCAACAATTACCGGTGCTGCAATTAAAGGAAAAGTTAGAGCTGGTAAAACTGTTGCTGTTACTATTAGTTGTGTTAATTCATTAACAGGTTTACCTGAAATTATTACTGGATCGATGACGGTTAAACCCTAATTTCAAGAATTATGAAACGCATATTTTCTATTTTCTTTATTAGTCTTTTTTCTGGTGTGTTCGCACAGACTGGAAACGATGTTCTAAGAGGACCTCAAAACACATTACCAGATGGAGTAATAGATGGTATTGTTGTTGAGGATGAAGTCCCAGTTCGGAGCAGAGTAGAATATGAATATGTGCGATTGGCTGATTATGCTAAATCTTGGAGGGTTTATTCTCGAATAGATGCTCGTGAAATCGTTAATACCAAATTATTTTATCCTTATGATAACTTAGGTGATTTAACCATATTCAAGGTGAGTTCAGAAGATAATCCCTTAGTTGAGGATGGTTATCAGTTGAAATATGCTATTAAAAGTAATTCAAAAGATGATTTTTGGAATAACAAATCCTATCGTTCACAGATAACTCGTACTTTTAGTACTGGTTCCAAAGGAGCACCGTTGGAGGTTTTCTTAGCAGAAAGCCAAAAAAGTCAAATCCTTATGAAAAGTGGAAAAACATTTGATGCTTGGTATGATTCATTGTTAAATGACCCAAATGTACCTCGTACGATTGATGGTGTTGCCGATTATGAGCAATTAGAACGTATGGATACTGCTTATTTAAGATTAGCCTGGAATGCTGCAGCAGATGGAACAGAGCTTTATGATAAAGATATTGTTCAGCCAATAAATTCTCAATGTATTACAGCTTATAATATTAAAGAAGATTGGTTTTTTGATAAAGAACGTTCAATGTTGGACAAACGGATTATAGCAATTGCCCCTGTTGCGCGTATTAAATATGATCCGAATGATAACGACCCCACAAAAGATGGAATTGAACCATATGATAGGTATAGAAACTTGATTAGCGTAAATAAGCGAGGTGAATTGCAGGTTTATGATAAAGGTGTACCAATAGAGTATACGGAGGAATTTATAGAATTAGAATTATTCTGGTTATACTTCCCTCAGTTGCGACATGTTTTGGTTAATTATTATGTCTATAACGATCAAAATGATGCTTACAGAATGTCATACGACGATTTATTCTGGAAACGCATGTTCTCTGCTCGTATGTACAAAAAAACGGATCAATATGATCGCAGCGTGGAAGATTACCGATATGGTGTAGATGCGCTTTATGAAGCAGAAAAGTTCAAAGAAACCATGAGAACATGGGAAACAGACCTTTGGAACTATTAATCAAATAGGATATAATTAAAAACCCCGGCCTTGGTCGGGGTTTTTTGTTGCGCACTATCGAGGTTTTATTTATCTTTATAAAAAACCTACGTCATGAGAATTTTTATCCTTTTTTGCCTTGTATCGTCCTTAAGTTTATCTGGTTTAGCGCAGTCCTTTCTGCCGGGTGTTCTGATGTTTCAATTGAAAGGCGATATACAGCCCAATCGCTTGAATCAAAAACAAACAGATCCCAATCAATTTTCCCTCACGGAAGAGTTGAGTAACTATCCATTCCTTAAGACAATTTTTCAAGATGCAGGAGTTACTTCCCTAGAGCGCCCGTCTTATTTTACGATGAAGTCCTCCTTGATGAACATCTATCGAATTTATTTTACAGATGATTCCCACATCAATTCATACCTCAATCAATTGCAAAAAGTAGCAGACGTACTTTATGCAGAAAAAGAACCCATTTATTCCACGGGTTTTGTTCCGAATGACGCTAGCCATACGGGTACGAATAAATGGTATCATACGCTTGTAGGTTCTGAAAGTGCATGGAACATTACGCAAGGCCGTCATCAAGTTAAAGTAGCCATTGTTGATAATGCGGTATATTCAACCCATTCAGACTTGACCGCGTTTAAGCAATACGATGTGGCCGATAACGAT
>JAJTER010000115.1 GCA_021299835.1 Saprospiraceae bacterium
CCTAAGTCCGGGTTGCCTGTATTTTCAGAGCTAGGTATGTTTTCAGGAATTCATGAAACAGACTGGTCCTGGGCTGCGTTATTTGCAGATTTTGATAACGATGGACTTCAAGATGTTTTTATTTCTAATGGTTATCCTAAGGACGTTACCGATCATGATTTCTCTATTTTCAGATCCTACGCCAGTCGTTTAGTAAGCACAGAAGAATTATTAGCCGCCGTTCCCGAGGTGAAATCTCCTAATTTCCTTTTCAAAAATAAGGGTGATCTCTCCTTTGAAAATATAACTGCTGCCGCCGGAATGCAAATTCCCAGCTTTTCAAATGGTGCAGCTTATGGCGATTTAGATAATGATGGTGATTTAGATTTAGTGGTGAATAATATTAACGATAAAGCCTTTATTTTTAAAAATAATGTACTCCCTGAAAAACAAAATTATATTCGCTTAAAATTAATCGGGTCCGATAAAAACCCAGAGGCTATCGGCGCCTCGGCCATCATTTACAGCAAAAATCATAAACAAAAGCAATCTTTGCTTTCAGGAAGAGGATATTTATCCCAATCGGAATTAGTATTTCAGTTCGGCCTCAACCAGGAAAAAAAAGCGGATTCTATTCAAATTATTTGGCCAGGTGGATATTTACAAACTATCTATAATGTCAATGGAAATCAAACGAAAGTAGTAAGCTTTGACAAAAATAATATGTCAACAGAACAAGTATTTCAAAAAAGTAATCCAACAATATTCACTGAAAATGCATCCGAATTAAATCTTAATTATCTCCATACAGATAAAGATTTTATTGATTTTAATATTCAGAGAACCCTCCCTCATAAACTTTCTCAATATGGGCCTGCCATAGCTGTTGGAGACCTAAATGGCGATGCACTGGAAGATTTTATGGTCAGTGGAAGTAAAAACCAGGACCAGACTATTTTTTACCAACTTGAAAATGGTCAATTTGAATCGAAAAGTTACCATTTCAAAAATACCGAAGCGGGTGATGAAGAAGATGCCGGAATTTTAATCTTTGATGCGGATGGAGATGGCTTAAATGACCTTTATTTTGCAAGAGGCTGTGCTCAATTTGAACCAAATAATCCATTATATAGAGACCAGTTATTTCTAAATAAAGGAAATAAGTTATTTGAACCTCAGATCAATGCCTTACCAACTATCACCTCAAATGGTTCCTGTGTAAAAGCAGCAGATGTTGATAATGACGGAGATTTAGATTTATTTATTGGTAGTCGTTCTCTTCCTTTTAGTTATCCTTTAACCGACAGATCTTTTATACTTATAAATGAAAGTAAAAAAGGTAAACCTTACTTTCGAGACGCCACTGCCGAAATTAATAAAGATTTACTTTATCCTGGACTGATCACAGACGCTATTTGGACTGATTTTAATAATGACAATACTATCGATTTAATTCTCACAGGAGAATGGATGCCCATTCGCTTTTTTGCAAATCAACAGGGAAAATTAAATGAAATATCCACAGGTTTAGAAAAACAAACGGGTTGGTGGAATAGTATTACCGGCTTTGATAAAGATAACGATGGGGATACTGACTACGTTGTAGGAAATTTTGGTACTAATCTTAATATGGTGGCCTCGGAAAAGGAACCTTTATCAATGTATGGAAAATGTGATTAAAAAGCAGGTTGTTCTTATGAAATCAAGTTGGATAGAAAATTTGGGATCTGGCCAATTCAAGATTCATCACTTACCTTTTGAAGCTCAAATGGCTCCTATTTATGCCGCTGTAACAACAGATTTAAACAACGATGGACTTTTAGATATAAATCTGGTTGGTAATGATTTCGGAATAGAAGTGCAGCAGGGAAAAGCGGATGCTTTAAATGGTTTAACCCTGCTAAATCAAAAAGGACCTTCATTTACATCTGTTCCATTTACAAAATCAGGATTTTATGTACCTGGCGACGGTAAAAGCTTAACCTCGATACCTGTTAAAAATGCACTGTACTTTCTGGCAGGTCAAAATAATGATCAGTTGCTGGCTTTTCGATTAAACAGCGAAGGAAATAAAATGATTCCATTTCTTAAAAATGAAAGACATGCTTTAATTTATTTAAAAAATGGAACAAAACGTAAAACGGAATCTTACTTTGGACATTCATTTAATTCTCAATCAGGTAATTTCATACACGTAAATACTACTATGTCAAAAATTGAATTTTATGGCAAGGGAGGAATTAAACTGCGAACGTGGTTGAATCAATAATCACTGATTATGAACATTTTATTAAGGAAATGCTTAATTATATTCATTTTACTGTTCAGTACAGTGTATGGATATTCGCAGGACTTTCTAAATGTTTACCTTGATTCCATTCATTATGCTGAAACAAAAATAAAGAGGCTCCCCAACGGTGATATTATCCTGGCCACCTCAAGTTTAGAATCTTTGCGCAACGGAGGCAAAGAAGCAAGGCTTTTTTGCCAGAGAATAAATTATTGTGGACAGGTTATGTGGTCTTATGCTTATAAAGTACCTGACGACCATATTATTATGAATGACTTAGCTATTTTAAATACCAATGAGATAGTACTTTATGGTAGTATTTATAAAGGCCTCAAGGAATCTATCTTTTTGATGAAAATCAAGGTTGAAAATGGATTAAATGAAGAAATGAAAGTATTCAACCCAGGCACGGTAGATCATTTCACCTATTCCATTGATATAAAAGACAATACAATTATTATTTACGGATTACTATTAGATTTCAACACCAAAAAAAATGGATTTATTGCCCAATTTAACACAAAACTCAACTTTATGTGGGCTAAAAAATTCTTTCCTTTTGAATCTTCCGGAAAGATAGCCATTCAATTAGATCATTCATTTATTGCCTTTTCCGGTAACTACCTTTTTAACCTTAGCAAAGAAGGTACTCCGTTTTGGGCTTATGAAATGAAGGGAGATAAAACAGTCAAAATAATTGGAGGGCCGCTCATAACTGCCGATGGTAATGTTTTTGAAGGCGTTGCAGACAGTGCTCATTTTCTATTTAAAATAAATAATAAAGGGGAAAAAATATGGGAAACGCAGCGATACAAAGGACTTGGAAAAGGTTCTGCCCTAAGTAATTTAAAAAATGGGTCTATTTATGTAAGTTTATTAACCCAAACCACCGATAAAAAAAATCTATCTCAAATAGTATTTTTAAACGACGGATTGGTTTCCTCCATTTCAAATATATTATTACCCCAAAAATTAAGTTCCACCCTACTTAATCAACAAGTTGATAACCAAAATATAAATACCCTCATAGGATCCATTGATCCATTTATAAGTAAAAAAGGCGATATAAATTCTTTCCTTTTTCAATACGAGGTGATGGGTGATAATATGGAATGTTTGGAAACAGAATCATTAGACATGGTATCTTCAAATTATACGCCCATCAAATTTGAATCTGTTAATCCTGTTTTTACTTCTTTTTCATTTACGCAGGAAAATATTTTTAGACCGGATACTGTCTCATGGAAAAGAATACATAACCCATTTTGTTTGACAGAAATAGAGGAATTACCCCTTGTTACAGACACCACTCTGGCTTGCGATGCAACATGGAAAATTACGCTACCTGGAGAAGAATACATTTGGTGGGATAATTTCCAGTCTAAGGAAAGAATAATTACCGTTCCCGGGACATATAAAGCCTATAAACTATCTTGTTCTGAACCAAGTATTCATCATTTTACCTTAAAAAAAGAAAATTGTGACTGCCCATTTTTTATTCCCAATGCATTTAGTCCTAATAATGATGGAATAAATGACTTATTAGAGGTTTATTCTGCTTGTGAAATCACTGATTACCAATGGAAAGTATATTCAAGATGGGGAAATTTGATAGATAGTGGAATGAACACGGCCTGGTCAGGAAACATTTCCGGGGAAATAATTTCGCAAGGTTCATATATTTTCATTATCACCTATACCCTTAAGGATGTGGACGGAAAAATGATTAAAGGTCAGAAGGAACAAATTATAAATCTGGTCCGGTAGATAGATGTGTGACCAATATTACAAATCCATACTGATTAAACTCATATATTCGCGGTAAATAAAAAAATGGCTCTATGAAAAGGTTGATTTCCCTATTATCTTTTGTTTTAAGTTCGTCAATGCTTATTTCATCTTGTAATTCGTCCAATGCAGGCGGTACGAATTTCCAATTGAATGCGCCGGAATTTTCCGAAAAAATAGCAAGTACCCCAGGTGGTGTTGTCTTAGATGTTAGGACACCTGGAGAGTTTGCACAAGGACACATTGCCAATGCAACGAATATTAGTTGGAATGATCCGACTTTCGATGGTAAAATTAATAATATTCCAAAAACAACCCCAATATTCATTTACTGTCTTAGCGGCGCCAGAAGCATGTCCGCAGCTAATTTTATGCGAAATAATGGCTATTCAAATGTCTATGAATTAATGGGGGGCATAATGAAATGGTCTGCCGCTAACTTACCATTAACCACTGATAGTTCAGTGAAAAAAGTAACTGGCATGGACTTAGCTTCTTTCAAAGAACTAACCAAAGGAGATAAAATAGTTTTAGTCGATTTTTATGCAGACTGGTGCCTGCCATGTAAAAAAATGGAACCTTTCTTAAATGAAATAGCCAAAGAAAAAAAGGACAAGGTAACCTTGATCCGTATAAATGCTGACGAGCAAAGCGAATTATGTAAAATTCTAAAAATTGACGCTCTACCCTATTTACAATTATACAAAAGCGAGGATTTATTGTGGGAAAAAGTAGGATTTATTGATAAAAAGGGCATTGAAAAAGAAATTGATCTAATAAAATTTTGATATTTATTAAATTTTAGATAATTTAAAATGAGTATATTGTATGGCATTTCGACAAAGATGCATTAAAAACATTATACTCATTTTAATTTATTCTTATGCAATCAAGTGTATTATCACTTTACCTTTTGCCATTAGGATTAGCTATCATAATGATGGGCTTAGGTTTATCTCTCACCATTGCCGATTTCAAAAGAATAATAACCTATCCGAAAGCCATTATCATTGGCTTGTTTTGTCAGATGATAATCCTACCCTTCATTTGCTATTTCATAGCGGTAGGATTTAAATTATCCCCTGAATTAGCCGTCGGACTCATGTTACTTGCAGCGGCACCCGGTGGACCAACCTCTAACCTTTTTTCCCATGTGGCAAAAGGAGACGTCGCATTAAATGTATCCTTAACCGCCATAAATAGTCTATTATCTGTTTTTACCATTAGTTTAATCGTAAATATTTCCATTGCTACCTTCATGGCAACGGGGGATGTGATTCCTTTACAGTTTAAAAAAATCATGGAAGTGTGCCTCATTGTATTGGGTCCTGTGTCCATTGGTATGTTAATAAGGTCAAAAGCACCAAAGATTGCAGAAAAACTAAATAAACCAGTTAAAATAGCCTCTGCCGTTTTTCTGGCTATCATTATCATTCTTACTCTTTATAGCGAAAAAGAAAAATTACCGCTTTATTTCTCCCTGGTTGGCATCCCCGCTTTACTTTTCAATATTTTGTGCATGGCTATCGGTTATTATGTACCCAGATTATTTTCTCTGGATAAATCTCAAGCCATAGCCATCGGCATGGAAATAGGTATTCACAATGGGACTTTAGCCATATTCATTGCCTTAAGTGTCATTGGAAATAATATAATGGCTACTCCGGCGGCTATATACAGCTTATTCATGTTTTTCACTGCCGCTATTTTTGGTGTATTAGTCAATAAATTTTAATGGTTTATTCCACCTTTTTATAAACTTCCATTTTAAAGGCAGGCGTGCAAAAACACAGGAACACAAGATCTTCTGTTCCTGTGTTTTTAATGTATTGGGGCGTATTCTTGGGAATATGAACGGTTTCGCCCCGTTGAACATCCCCTATACTTTGGCCATTCAGATACATTTCCCCCATTCCCTCTAAAATATAATACCATTCATCTGTGTCTGCCAACAAATGATTTTCAGTTATCATGCCAGGTTTAACTGTCGCTTTGGCAATGGAACCACCTGAATGATTCACTTCATTAAAGAGCTCATTAATAAAACATCCTTCTCCTGAAAAATATGTTTTTTCAGGATCTTCTTTAAAAACAGCTTTATTCATTTTTTCTTGTTTTTGAAAATTAATATTTGTTAATTTTGAATAAAACGGCAATGAAAAATCTTTCCACCTTATCCTTTTTTATTATTGGGCTTTTGTCTTTCCACCGCCTGGCTGCACAAGATAATCACAGATTAACGTCATTAAATAAAGTATTAGATACCCTTTTACAAAGAAATGAATTTAATGGTACCCTGTTATATGCAGTAAATGGAAAAATACAGTTTGAAAAATCATTTGGGAACCTTAGTTTATCCGATAAAACGCCTATAGACAAGTCTTCCAGTTTTAATCTGGCTTCATTAACCAAACAATTCATTGGCCTGTTAACATTAAAAGTAAAAGAAAAATATCCTTTCAGCCTGGATGATCCCATACAGAAACACCTCCTTACATTTCCTTATGCCAACATAAAAATAAAACACCTGCTATATCATACGTCTGGTCTTCAAGAATATTTTTATTGGGCAGAAAATCAAACCGGACCTTTAGATACTATTAAAAACAACGATGTGCTGGCATTTCTAGTCAATCAAAAGCCCGCCTTATTATTCACACCGGGATCAAAATTTCAATATTGTAACACTGGCTATATCATTATGACGCTGGTTTTGGAAAAAATAACTGCAAAGCCAATCAATGAATTAATGGATCAATTTTTAATTCAACCCTTGAACTTGACAAACACAAAAATTCATACCATTAATACTTATCACTCCTTCCCAAACAGGGTGAAAGGATTTAAAGAGGAAAATGGAAAATTGGTACAAAACGATTTGTATCGGATAGATGGTGTGTTCGGTGACGGCAATTTATATTCTTCCGCAAACGATTTATTAAAATGGACAGAGGCCTGGAAAAAGGAATTCCTAAAAGCTAAAAATAACCTGGTAGAAGCCTTCCAACCTACTGTTTTAAATAATGGAAAATTATCAAATTATGGATTTGGTTTTCAGATAGATACCCTAAATATACAATACTCCCACACTGGATCATGGGTTGGATTTTATAATTATATGGCGACCAATTTGAAATCAAAGGAAACCATCATTTTATTAACGAATAATTCAAATCCTTCCGCATCCAGAGCTATTCAACAATGGTTTAACCATAAAACGGTTGAATTTCAAAAAAGCACATTGATAACCAATGTTCGAATTATTGATGGTACAGGACTACCTGAAAGAAAGGGTTCTCTCAGGATTAAAGGGAATAAAATAGTGGAAATGGGTCTATTGAATCCGTACATCGGGGAAGAAGTTATAGACGGGCAAGACAACATTTTAGCACCTGGATTCATTGATACTCATAGTCATCATGAGGGTGGATTAGAAGAAAATCTGGAAGCATTACCAGTTTTAAGTCAAGGAATTACCACCATTTGTATTGGACAAGATGGCTTTAGCCAACCCATGGATTCTCTGAAAAGCAGATATGCACAGCATAAGCCTGCCATTAATTTGCTTAGTTACACTGGACATGCCAGCTTGAGAATCAAACAAATGGGATTAAGAGGATTATTTAGAACAGCCTCCGATAAAGAGGTAGAAGGTATGAAACTAGATCTGGAAAATGAACTAAAGAAAGGCTCCTTTGGCATTTCCACCGGTCTGGAATACGAGGAAGGCTTTTTCTCAAATAAAAATGAGGTCATTTCATTAGCTCAAATAGCGGCAAAATATAAAGCCAGATATATGAGCCATATAAGAAGCGAGGATATTCAAATTGAGAATGCGATAGATGAAATTATACACATTGGAGCCCAGGTTAATCTGCCAGTTCAAATTTCACATATAAAAATTGCACAGAAAAGTAAGTGGGGAAATGCCCCTCAGATTATCCAGCAACTGCAAGCAGCAAGGCAAAAGGGAGTCAAAATCAGTGCAGATATTTATCCTTATACCTATTGGCAATCGACCTTAAGAGTATTATTTCCAAACAGAGATTATGATAATCCTGCCGCAGCTGAATTTGCTGTTAATCAATTATTTGATCCCAGTGAAAGTATTTTATTACGCTTTGCTCCCAATAAAGATTATGTCGGAAAAACGATTTCCCAAATTGCTGAATTAAGAAAATCAACAGATGCTGAAACCCTACAACGATTGGTAGCTGATGCCTCCCTTTTTGAGGAAAATACCCCCGATTATTCCGGCTCCATTGAAGGAATAATGGGTAAGGCGATGTCAGAAGAGGATCTGAAAACCTTTTTATCCTGGCCATTTACCAATGTCTGCTCTGATGGAGGATTTACAGGTCACCCAAGGGGAAGAGGTGCATTTCCCAAAATAATTTCAAATTATGTAAGAAATCAGCCTTTACTCACTTTACCAACAGCCATTTACAAAATGACAGGCCTTTGCGCTGAAAACCTGGGATTAACAGATCGAGGCGTTCTAACATCGGGAAATTTTGCTGATATGGTTCTTTTTAACCCTGCCATTATACAAGATAAAGCAACCATTACTCAACCGCAAGCGCTGAGTGAAGGTATATTACAAGTTTGGGTAAATGGTATTTCTGTTTATAAAGACGGTAAATCAACGCATCAATTTCCAGGTATGGTTATAACCTATACCGGGGATCAACCCTTTGGCAGCATAGCGGAGGCGAGGGAATTTATTTCAAATTATAATCATTTTGAAAAATGGAAAAGAGGCCGTTGGGGCGTATTTCTTCGTGAAAACAATACTTTTATTGGATGGTGTGGACTTAAATACCATGAAGATACCGGGGAAACGGATTTGGGTTATCGTCTTAAAAAAGTATATTGGGGAAAAGGATATGGTACTGAAGCGGCCAGCATTTGTATAACAGATGGCTTTACCAGACTTCATTTACAGCGAATATATGCGGAAGCTTATGCTGAAAATATTGGGTCAATAAGGATAATGGAAAAGGTAGGCATGAAGTTCCTAAAAGATACCATATTAGAGGACGCACCAGGCAAGGTCTATGAAATGCTAAAAACAAATTACAAATAAAGGAGGTCATACCTTTGGGAACTTTAAAAAAAGTTATTACTTTAGATAAGCTATTTACAGATAGCCAAATATAATTCTGTAAACATCAAAAACCTAAGTTAAAATGCGAAAAAACAAAAAGGCAGAAGAGTCCCGCCGGTCCTTTTTAAAAAAAGGAGTGGTAGCTTCCTCTTTTTTTATTGTTCCCAGATATGTTTTGGGTGGAACGGGTTACACAGCACCCAGTGACCGATTAAACATTGCCGCCATTGGCGCAGGAGGAAAAGGCTCCAGTGATATTTTCAATGCCTCCGTAAAAGGCAGAGAAAGAATTGCCGCCTTATGTGACGTAGATTTTTCGGGTAGTGCAAAAAAATCAGTTGCTAACTTTCCAGATGCCAAATTATACAAAGATTATCGGGTTATGCTCGATGAGATGAAAGATATTGACGCTGTAACCATTTCTACCCCTGATCATTCCCATGGGCCAGCGGCCATGTATGCCATGCAAAGAGGTAAACACGTTTATGTGCAAAAACCTATGGCTCATAATATTAGAGAAACAAGAATTATGACTGAGTTTGCGCGTAACAATAAAATTGTTACCCAGATGGGAAATCAGGGTGGGTCAAATCCACTCCTTGATTTAGTCAAAAAATGGGTTGATTCCGGCGTTATTGGGAAAGTAGCCAAAGTACAGGTATGGACCAACAGACCTGTATGGCCGCAGGGAGTTCCTTTACAGGCTCCAGATGAAAGTAAAAAACCGGCCGATCTGGACTGGAATTTATGGCTGGGACCAGGAAAAGAGACCGCTTATGTTCCTAATATGCACCCTTTCAATTGGAGAGGTTGGTGGGAATACGGAACAGGAGCCTTAGGTGATGTTGGTTGCCATTTGATAGACATTCCTTTTAGAACTTTAGGACTTAAATATCCAACGGATGCAGAATGTAGTGTTGCTTCCGTTTTTAGTAAAATGTGGAATGCAGATTATAATCCTGAAGGATGTCCTCCCTCCTCTTTTATTACCCTTCATTTTGCACCAACAACTAAAAATGATACGAAATTAGAATTAACATGGAGTGATGGAGGCATTAGACCTGCGCATCCAGAAATAATTCCTGAAAATATGGATATTGGCGGAACAGATAGTGCAAATGGGGTTCTTATGATTGGTGAAAAAGGTATCATTTCTACCAATATCAATGATAGCTCACCAATGATGCCAAAGTTGTTCCTTTATGACGGTACCCAAGAATTTGGTCCAAATGCTGCCGATGTGGTAGAATCTGAATATGGCCATCAACGTAAATGGGTGGAAGCTTGTAAAGCTGGCTTTAATAGCACTGAACACAAAGCACTTACTTCTTCTTTTGATTATGCAGGTCCAATGACAGAAACCGTTCTCATGGGTAATCTGGCTATTAGAAGCTATAATCTTAGGAAAGAGGTAAATGGTAAAATGCAGTTTTATGGCAGAAGAAAGTTACTTTGGGATGGTGCAAATATGAAAATCACCAATTTCGAAGATGCCAACCAATTCGTTGGCAGAGAATATAGAAAAGGCTGGGAAATGTAATCCCCTTTTTGAAATATAAATTTTAAAAGCCGCAGTATTTATAACATATTGCGGCTTTTTTTTAAAATTCAAAAGCTTTAATATTATTCCCTTAATAAGGTTGTATCTATTTTTTGAGATAAGCTTCTATATCCGTGTTATGATGTAATATTCTGTCGATATAAATAATTTTTGATGCTATCTTATAAAAAATAATATGTGATTTTACATTTATTCTTCTATGTCCCCTTTTAACAAAATCAATGGATTCACCTATTTCTGAATTATTGAAAATTTCATTTATTACTTTAAATATTTCTTCATAATATTTCATCTATGTCCCTCAAGGCGAGTCGGCTTAATTAGAAGTTGAAAATCATTCTTGATATCTTTGATTAAGATCCTTTAAGTTTTTCATTGGATCAAATTTGTCAACATAACCACTCCTCTCTCCAGCTTCAATGGCTTCCCGAAGGATTTTAATTTTTTGTTCTCTTTCATCAACGAGTCTCAAACCCTCTCTAATTACTTCACTAGCGGAAGAATATCTGTCTGTTTCTATGCTTTTTTCAGTGATACGTTCGAAATAATCCCCTAAGGTAACAGATTTATTTTTTGACATATTCCATTTTTCTAAAAATACCAAAGTTTGGTATTAAAAGCAAGAATTTTATTTTGATATCTTAGAATGAATGACCTGAAAATAGTTGAAAAATATAACTAAGAAATTAGAACGGATGATGCCTGATATAAATAAAAAAACATAAGACTCTTAACCCACCCTATACTCTCTAATTATCAAATCGTCTTATTTAAAAGATGGAAATGAAAACTTATGATTCAAATTCAAACAAAAAATCAAAAAAAGCCAGGAATCAAATGAATCACAGTTTAGACAATAATCATATACTCGATTTAAAAAACTGCCGAAATATATGAGTAAAAAAGAAATTATCCTTTAAAAAAATCCAGATCGTTTTAAAACAGGTAAAACTAATGGCCACCTTTTAATAATCAACTTTATCACTTGAAAATTATGCTTTAAATATAATTACCTCTAAAAATATCCAATTAAAACAACAATAAACTCGCCCCCACTCTTCCCCTCAAATCGTCTTATTCCTAATGATTGGTTTTGCCCAAAAACTGATGAATAACAAATATCCAAAGGCTAAGAATATGAGAAGCATTCCTTCTCTTAATCCAATTGCGTCCTTTAATATGCCTATCACCAATGAAAAAAGGGCCCCACCAGCAATGGCAGAACATAAAATGCCGGTAAAACTGCCATGATTTTCTGTTACACTATTTAAAGCCAGTGAAATAATGATTGAATACATGACCGATAAGCAAAATCCTAAAGCTGGAAATCCCCAAAGGGCCATATTTACATTTCCCCATAAGGTCAATGCTAAAATAAGAATTCCTGAGACAGTGAAAATTCTTAATACCAGCTTACTATCCATTATTTTAAGTAATAATAAACCTAAAGCGCATCCTATGGTCATAAAACCCCAGAATTTTCCGACCGTAGCAGCTCCCTCAATAGACGGATTTAAACCATGATAGGTTCTCAGGAATTCTGAAATCCAGTTAGCAATGCCTTGCTCAACCCCTACATAACAAAACATAGCTATGGTATAAATCCAGATAAGTCGTGATTTAAATAACGAAATAAAAACGGCCTTCTCCCCCATTTTCTCATCCTCCTTCCTTTCTACCGGAGGAAATGAAATGAAAAATATTCCCAATACCATAGCTAAACTTATGACCGAGAAAACCCAATAAAGCGATACCCATGAAAATGAATCCTTGGTCAAATTGGACAATAAACTAAAAAACCAGGAGGTTTGGCTGCCTGATACTTCAAGATGTTGAACCAAATAAATGTAAAAATATGGACTTAAAAAGGAAGCGACACCAAATAATAATTGGGCCATCACAGAATAAAATGCAAAATTAGATTCCCCACCGGTTATTCTTAATAGTGGATTTATAACCACTTGTAACATGGCCATAGAAGATCCTATCAGAAAAAGAGATATTAAAAATACGCTATAAAAAGGAAAAAGAGCAAATAAGAATGAGCCACCAAAAGAAAGGATCCAGGCACCCAGCATACACCATTTATCCCCATATTTTTCAATCAATATTCCCGACGGTATAGACATAATACCATAAGCTATGAAAAATGAAAAGGGTAAAAGTCCTGTGGTAAAACCATTTAACTCAAAATTATCCGTCACCGCAGGTATGATGGACCCTAAAATATTGGTGATGAATGAAATAATAAAAAATATTAGAAATACCACATAAATCAGGTAATGATATTTTTTCATAATCAATTTTCATTAAAAGTTAAGGCAGCAGCTCCCAGAATCGCAATTTCTGGTAAATTAGAAACTTTAATCTCTAAGTTGGAGATCGTTTTAGGATAAGGAAAATCAAGCAAAGCTTTTCTCATTTCTTTTTCAAAAAATGAATAAGCCCCTGATAAAGAGCCACCCAAAATAATTACTTCAGGATCGATAGCTAGCAATAAAATTTTCAAATATTGACCTAAATGATGACCATATTCCTCATACATTTTTAGCGCCTTTTCATCTCCGTTTTTAGCTTGTTCAAAAACATCTAAACCGTCCGTTTGCTTGAATAGATTAAAGAACTGTCCGGAACAGTAATATTCAATATGTTTATCTAAATAAGGGATCATTCCAAATTCTCCGGCGCCTGTATTGTTGCCAGAATATAGTTTAGAATTCAAAATAAGACCGGTACCAACGCCCGAGCCCAAGGTAACAGCAGCAATATGATTATAATCTTTACCCAATCCAAAATGTTTTTCACCAACAGCAAAGCAATTAGCATCATTATTGATGTAAATTGGCACAGAAAAGTGTTTTTCAAGGATACTTTTCAACGGAACTTCCTTCCAGGATGGAATATTAATAACATCATAAATCATACCATTTTTAGTATCAACCACAGAGGGCACTCCCAATCCAATGGCCATAGTATCATAATTAAATAGCTTTTCCATGAGTTGAAGAAGCGTTTTTAATACCTGATCATAGTCGCCATCTGATGGTGTTTTCTCAGTAAACATCAAACTAACCTTTTCATTTGCGACACGACCTGCTCTCATCTGCGTTGCACCTATATCGACACCCATTACATTTTCCATAGTACTTTTTTTATAAATTCACCCTTAAGATATAGGAATAAAGTTACTTTTTGGCTTTTACTCACTTTTTTAATACGATGAGTGTATAATTCTTTTACTTTTGCCACATAATTGTAAATAATGAGAATTGAAGGAATTGTTTTTGATTTAGACGGAACCTTAGCGGACACAGAACCCTTACATATTGATACCTGGCTGGTCATTTTAAATAACCTGGGATTAAAATTCGATGAATCCTGGATGCACCAGTGGATTGGTTTATCTGACAGATTAGTGGCAGAACATGTTTGTGAACACTTTTTGAAAAACCAATCTGTTGAAGGTCTTCAACAATTAAAGCAACAAACCTATAGAAATAGAGCTATAACTGAGGTCAAATTATTTGACCAGGTGGAAGATTATCTTAATGAAATAACGCAATTTGTACCCATTGCGTTAGCTACAAATAGTTCTCAGGATGATGTTTCCGCTGTGTTTCAGGCCACAAATCTTCAACGACATTTGAAAGTCATTGTGACGGCAAATGACGTGACCAATTTAAAACCTCATCCTGAACCCTACCAGTCCGCATCCTTCAAATTAGGATTGGAATCTTCGCTTTGTTTTGCTCTGGAGGATTCGCCAGCGGGCATTCATTCTGCAAAAAGTGCTGGCTTATTTGCTATTGGCGTCGAAAATTCGCATCCTTCAGAAAAATTAAAAGAGGCAAATCTTATTTTTTCTGATACCCCAAAGGCGTTAGCCTATATATTAGATGTTTTAAAATCAAATTGAAGTAAAATGAAAAAGAATATTTTTCCCTTCCTTTTAATTACCCTCCTATTGACCGCTTGTTTCGGCCCCCAAAATAATGACCACAAAAATCATGTTTACGCAAATGATTTTGAATCCCTTTTTGGTGTGTTTCCCAATGTTTTGAAGGGAAAAAGTCATAGTGGAGATTGTTATTTTCAGGTGTCTGATCAAATCGAATATACCACCGGATTTTCTCAATTTTTTGAGAATATATCTCCTAACTCCTTCGCAAAGGTTAAAGCCAGTGCCTTTGTATATCTGCCGGAAAAAGATATCCAGGCTGAATTACAGATACAAATTTGGGACAAACAAGGGAATATGCTCAATATGAAGTCTTTACCTTTTGAAACACGCGATCTAGGGGTAAGCCAATGGAAAAAAATAAGCCTGGATATGGATTTACTCAAAGATTATGATCCATCCAAACAAATCAGGATATTTATCCATAATCCCTACAGGAAATCGTTTATGTTAGATGATTTTCAAGTGACTTTTCTTCAGTAACCTGAGCGTAAAAAAACAATAATGCAATAGTTAAAAAGTTGGAGACCAAAAACAAGTTATGAATGGGGATAATCATCAGATTATAGAACAAAACGATTTCTAGTTTTAGCAGGCCCAAAAGAAAGATCCTGAAATCAATTTTCCAAGGCAAATATCTATAAAGAATCAATAAAAGGAGGGGAACTAAAAAGGTCAGAAGCATTTGAATATTGACAATAGAAGGAAGATTTTCCTTTGAAAAAAATTTAGCAAGACCAAGTCCATTTTGAATAGTGGGTGAAAGTTTTTGGAAATCCTCCCCTATCACTGCTGTTACGTAATGTCTTGGTAATGCCAAAAAAGTATGAATCTCAAAAATGGCTCCGGTGATAATCATTAAAAAAACACCGGTTAAAAAAGCGGAGGTTAACATAGTATAAAGCGCTTTTTTATGGTCAAATATCCAATATGCCAGAAAAATAGCAGGTAAAACGGGTAAAAAACTGTAGCGCGTTAATAATCCTAAGGCCATGGTTACTCCAATCAACATAGCATTTCCCTGCCATAAACTGAAGGCAAATAAGACAAAAAACAGCACAACAGGTCCCTCATCTCCCATTGAAAAATCATTAGGTTCCAACTTGAATATAGATTTAAACAACACAAATACGGGTATCCACACCAACAAACTGTGCCAACCCGCAAAATGATATTTTCTTAATAATAAAAAACCTAATAATAGGGCTATAATAAAAGAGAACCAGGTAATCCATCGCAAATCAAAATCGAACCAAACGGCTGGAAGATAGGTCATCCACATTGACGGCAAATAAATGGGTTCCATTCCCCCCCAAATTTCTGGGATTATTCTATAAACCCCCGTTTGGTTCATAAACCTTTTGCATAATATTTCCATAATTGGAAGCATATCAGCGATTTTATAATCCACTGGTATTTTAACTATCAAATCTACAGCAATGGGATAATAGATGTATAATAGATAAGAAAAAGGCAAAATTAGGAGGTATTTCGACCATTTATGACCGAAACCTATCGGTTTTTCAACGGGTATAAGGTAAACTACACTAAAAAAGAGTCCCGCACTTAAATACAAAAAGGAATTATTATTTAAACCATATCGATAAACACCTTCTGAAAGGCCAATCATTTCAAAATAGGCAAGAATCAACAATAAGGTAAATAAGAAAAAATATTTTAAGTGCTTCATAAACAGGTATGTGTACTTTATTGAAATCTAATGAAAAAATCAATACTTAGTTATTGCCATACAATCTGTCAAGCAGGCGATATCTGTTTTCAGAAGATAACAACACTGATTTTGATACAACATCAAGCATCATAATTTCACCTAAATCATTGGCCGGTTTTAGAGGTTCCCATTGAGGTAAATCAGCACTATTGGGGTTGCCTGTTTTAATAAAATTAGCGAAATAGGAAAACATGGTTTTAGAAACCAGATGGTCATCTTCTGTCCAATTCATTTGTTTAACTAACTTTAGATTACCCATACAATATTCAATTTCGCAGGCATGAGGAGCCCCAAAAGGTCTTGGAGCATTGGGAGAACTTCCTATAACTGCCGGTGGAATTTTGTTAAATAAATACCTGAACACAGGCTTATTACTCTTTAAACCATGTAAACTTCCCCATTTCCAGGTACTATAGGAAATAAATCGATCGGAAGCCAATGCAGTAGCTGAAGATAAAACCTCCTGTGCATTGTTTCCCGGATAATTTTTTAAGACCTCTTCATAATCTTTTGGATATAATGCTTTTATTCTATTCATATAATTTGAGGGCTCCATACTTTGACCTTGCATAACTCCCTGACCAGGTATTTCTGCCGAATTCCACCCTAACAAAAGAGGTATTTGAGCTTGCTCATTTGCTTTTAAAATTTCTAAAGGAGATTTTGGATAAAAATATCCATCGATGACCGTAGGAAAAGAATATTTTTTTGGCTCAATAAACAATTCGAAAATATCTCTGGTACTTAGTTTTCTAAGATCACTTAAGGAAGGATAGCCAACAGAAGTAGCCAAATCTAATCCTTTTTTTTCTGCTTCGGTTAAAGGAATGGGAGAA
>JAJTER010000028.1 GCA_021299835.1 Saprospiraceae bacterium
TGCATGATTATCTGCTTTTTTGCCTCCTGAAAATATATCTTGTTATAAAAATACCCTCACCGCTGGAAGATGCTCCAACGCCAGTCTTTGAATCTGTCACACTAACATCACTTTTACTGTAAACCCCGGAAACGGTATTGGATAATTCCCACCCTTCTTCACCTAATTCATTAAATTTTTGAACGACAAGAAGGTCATTTGACTTAATATTTTTGAAGTTGATGCCCAATAAGCTGAAAAAGTTTTCCATTTTGTACTCTTCCAACACTCCACCATCATCGCTTAACAAAAGCCTTGATCTTCCAAGACCACCAGGAATAACACTTTCCACTGCAGTAACAATCTGGTATTCCCAAACTATACCGCGCGTTTGTGCCGGCAAAGTCAAAGGCAATAAAAATAGCATTGGGATAAATAATCCTTTTAACATAAAAACTAAGATTTTCATAATATCATTTTTTAGTGAGAAAACTTCCTAACTATCCAAACATCTTGAACATTGCCCTCATTTTCATTGGATATATGTTTCAAAATTACAAAAGAATGGAACAATTTTTCCATAAATAAAACTGGGTGAAAACTGGAAAACGTTCTGTGCCCCTCTTTAACAGCTCCTCTGACAATCAAATTCCCTTGGTCAAAATCCAGTTTTTCGCTTTGGGTAAGTTTATCCTTAAAAGCGTTACCCTGTGTGGTAAGGAACAATAATCCACCGGGTTTTAAAATTCTATTGAGTTCTTCTATCCATAAAAAATGAGCCGTTAAGGAAAGGTGAGTCAAAATAGAAATGCCATAAATTAAATCAAATGTTTCCTCTGCAATGTCTAAAGGAGGGAGAACCTGTTGCCGTAAAAATCGAATAGAAGGAAAATTAAGCTTACACCAATCTAAAGATTTATCATTTACATCGGAACCGAAACAAGTAAAATTATTTTCCGGCCAATGTCTGATCACCCTACCGGGACCGCATCCCCAATCTAAAACCACCAAATTTCCCTCTGGCAACCACTCTTTCGTTATATTTTGAACCCATCCAGCTGTTTTTTTTCCTCCAAAATAATAACTGGCATAATCTAATTTAAATGATTCATACATTAAATAATCGGGAGGTAAAACGATGTCAGGAAATTTCTCTTTAAATGCATCATTATCTTTTTTATTATGGTATTTCACGAAAAAATACCTTAGATAATCTGCAACATAAAGTAATCTGACTTTACGCAAAAACCTTGAAAATGAATTTTTAATACGATTCATTCATGAAAATTAGCGGTACATTAGGGAGATATAATTATTTTATGAGGTTGGGGATAATCATCTACCTTTAACCAGTAAACACCTGGAGAATAACCAGCAATATCAAAGGTACAAGCACCAAAGGAAATTTTGCTTTGAAGTATTCGTCCCATATAATCGAAGAGATATAAGGTAGAAGCCTTTTCTGATGAGGTATTTTTCGATATAACCTGAAGGTAACCGGAGGCGGGATTAGGATAAATCTGGATTTGATTTTCAGGCAGATTATCATTTGTTGACGTTGATAAAGCGCAATTTGTTTGTCCTAAAAGAGTGGATCTGAATCCGTTTAATGAGGCATTCATTCGTTTCTTTTGACCTTCTGTAAACATGTACATGCATTCATCATCGACATAATCCATATAGTTGAAAAATAGAATACCATTATCTGTTGGCGAACAATCATCTTTTAAAGGATAGCTGGCACAATCGTAAGTAGCTTCAAATTGCACCGGTGTATCTGCCACTCCATCCCCCTCTTCACATTCACTTTCGTCTGGTCCCCAAAGATGTTCAAGATTAAAATAATGCCCCATTTCGTGCGTCGTGGTCCTTCCCTTATGATTAGGAAACGAGGCGATAGCCGTTCCCGTACTACCAAAATATTCAGAAGAAATAACCAGTCCATCAGCTTCGGGAGGGTCTGCGGTACCAGGCAAAAAAGCAAAGCCGTATAAATCTTCCCCCGCTTCACAAACCCATATATTAATATATTTTTTTGTATTCCATGCATCTTTACCTCCTCTTAAAGTAGTGAACCATCTGTCTTTATCCCCAATATCGACAACGGTTGTTTTTGTTCTGGTAATGCCATTGGTAGCCATACCTGCCGGATCACGAGCGGCCAAACAAAATTCAATACCTACGTCAGCCACAAGATTCTTGAAAAAAGCAGGGGT
Source organism: Saprospiraceae bacterium (assembly GCA_021299835.1). Taxonomy (GTDB): domain Bacteria; phylum Bacteroidota; class Bacteroidia; order Chitinophagales; family Saprospiraceae; genus BJGN01. The sequence continues at coordinate 2,196 of JAJTER010000028.1, forward strand.
TTTATTGACATCACTATTCAGTTTTCTAAAATCTTTATTTAGGATATCAATTTGAGATTTGATCTGTTCGTCTGAAATATTTTGCGCTGCGGTTCTCCAGACCACATGAACGACGACGGGAATTTTGACCACTGTTTGTCCCGATTTGGCCGCATCCTCCTTGTCGATCCAATTTTTTGTAAATTCCTCTATGATTTGTCTTTCTTTTATCAAATCAGGATTTCTAGCCAGGGCTTCAAATCGTTTATTTTCAGTTCCGCACTTTTTCTGACTTTTTCCTGGCGTGGAAAAAAGAAGGAACAAGAAAATATAAAATAACACAGAACGATACCTCATTTTAAAGAATTAAATGGCTATATATTTATTTGCATAACCCAATGCGGCATCGAGCAAGGCATCCAAATCTGCTTCTGTTGTTAAGGCATTGGTGATGCTTAATCTAAGAAAAACATTTTCAGAAAGAACCGTCTGAACGATATAAAATTTCCCCCCGAGGATTATTTGTTCTCTAATATACTTATTAAGGTGATTATTGTCAATTAAATCAGAAGATTTTGACGGTAAAAATCGAAAACAGATGATATTACATGAGGGAGACACGGGCACTTCCCAGTTTTCATTAGCATTTAGTTGTCCGAAAACATATTGGCATAGATTATTTACCCGGTCTATATAGGCAGAAAAAAGAGAGGTTCCATATTGGTAAAGCAGCGTATAAACAGGAAGGCTGAGCATAGATTTTGTGCACTCGAAAGATCTTTTAGCCACATTATGCCATTCAAAAGAGGCATCATTTTCCCAAAGGTAGTGAGCATGTTGGGCGAAAGTTTTAAATTGGTTTCTACCATCATTTAGCACGAGTGCGGTAATCAATGACGGAGCGAGGAGCATTTTATGAAAATCCATGGCTACGCTATCCGCGGTTTCGATACCCTCTACTAAAAATTTCCAATCCTCAGAAAAAGCGTTGGCAGCACCGTGAGCGCCATCGACATGGAACCATATATTATTTGCCTTACAAAAAGCACCTATTTCTGTTAAGTTATCAAATGAACCGGTAGCAGTGGAGCAGGCAGACCCTACCACGGCGATGACCTCAATACCCTTTGACTTAGCCTCTTCCAAATATTGAGGCAACAAATTGGTCCTCATTTTAAATTGGTCATCTACGGGAATTTTGATAATGCCTTCACTTCCCCAACCCATGATTCTCGCTGCCCGTTCTACACAATAATGGGCTTCCTCAGAAACCATGAGCGCCATGTTAGACTTATTTCCAGCGTTCCAAACGGGATAAGCTGAAATACATGCTCTCGCAGTAAGCAGAGCGGTTAGATTTGCCAAAGTTCCACCATTACATAGCAGGCCATTAGCCTGGTCAGAAAAACCAAAGGTTTTAGCTACCACCTTTATAACGGCATGTTCCATTGACGTTCCCGGGACACCCATTTCAAAAACCGCCATACCATTATTCATAAAAGCATTGAGCAAACTGCCTAAAGCTGCGGAGGGAGCTGGAGGATTGATTTGATGCCCCATATAACCAGGATGATGAAGGTGAATGCCCTCATTTAACACCTTAGAAAATAAATCTGTCAAACTTTTAGTCCCTGGATTTTCGAGCTCACTTTCCCAGTGGGAGAAAGCCTCATTGGGAGAAAAATGAGGTAAAACTTCTATATCTTCTTGTCTTTCCTCCAGTTTTTTAAGGTAATCTGCTAACAAATCGACCAAGACATGACCTTCCTTCCTGAATTTTTCAGGATGGTAGGCATCCAGGATATAATCAACCTCTTTTTCAATCATACTTTTGAGCACTAATGAGCGAAATGTACATTAAAATCACCCTGAATTCTCTCTATCGCGGGATTATAATACCCAAATTTTAGGTGAGGGAATAATTCAGAAAGATGCGCCATCATATTTTTAATACCGATATATTCTGGGGTATCGGCTACATTAATTCTTCCGAGATACCAATCTGGATCGATATTAAAATTTCGCCATTGGATCATTTTGAGTCCGGTTTTCTGAATCAGGGAGACGAGCGCATCGAGTTCTTCGGGAGCGTCGGTCATACCTGGAAAAACGAAATAGTTGAGACTAGTCCAACCGCCATAATCATTCATTATCTTAATACTTTTCAATACATCATCGAAAGTGTAGTTATTAGGTCTGTAATAGGCAGTATAGATAGCAGGTTGTGCAGAATTCATACTCACTCTCATGCTATTGAGGCCAGCTTTACAAAGCGCTTCAACGGCATCGGGTTTACTTCCATTGGTATTTATATTTATACTTCCTTTATCGGTAAACTTTCGAATTTCCTTTATTGCCGGCACCAATGTTTCCCACATAAGGAGTGATTCCCCTTCGCAACCCTGTCCAAAACTAATGATAGGAAAAGGAGCTGACTCCAGGTGAGGCACAGTAAACTCCACAATTTCATGAACGGAAGGCTTGAAATTTAAACGCTCCTGATTGGAAACTATAGGTTCCTCGTCGGGTTGAAGGGAAATACAACCTAAACAATTGGAATTACAAGCGGGAGAAACAGGCACCGGACATTCCCAACGTCCCATAAAATAATTTCTTGCTGCAGGACAGGTGTAAGTCAGGGCACAATTAGAAGCCAGGTGCTCTACTAAACGGTTATTGGGGTAGGATTTCCTGAAAAGTTCAATCCCTGCCTTTACACTAACGTCATCAAAACCTGCACATTCCTGTCTTATATCCTCCTCAATGCGCACGGCGGGGACATAAAATTTTTCATTAAAAAAACCCACCGCGGTATAGCAAAATAAAGAGAGAACAGGTGCATTTTCCTTTCTATCGAAAGTAGCGAGGTATAAACCAGTATAAGCCGGAGGAATAAAAGCAGCTACCGCATTTCCCTTGTCACAAAACCTTATTTCACCTGACGCTACGTCTTTGCCGTATGGAATTCTATCGGGGAGGGTGTAAAGCGAACCTCCATCGGGCAATTCAATCCAATCGTCCAATGGAACTTCATCGGCATACCAACCACTACGCCCCAGAGCATATAAAGAAGTATCTTCAAAAACGTTACCATTTTCGTCGGCATAAAGAAGAAAAGGGGTAGAAGTTAGAGACATAAATAAATATTTTTTGACAAAAATAGGATTTTTTAGGCCCTTCATCGAAAAAAGTAAAGAAATTAGCCCATAAGGTTTGTAAATTTGTAAAAAAGCCAAATATGCTACATTTTTTCAGAACATTGTTTGCGTCCTGTTTAGGAACTATTCTTGCCTTAGTTGCCATCCTTCTTATTGGCATAGCTATTGCCGCTTCCTTTGCGAGCGAAGGAAATACGCCACCTGAACTGACTCCTAATACCATATTAAGACTCACATTTAATGAATCGATTCCAGAGTTAACCAATAATGCGGAATTAGATCCTTTTCAGTCCATAAAAGGAGACGATTTATTGGGTTTGCATGAAATTATTGCAACCATAGAGAATGCGAAAAATGATTCCAGAATAAAAGGTATCTTTTTAGATATGGAAATGCCTTCATTTTCAGGGTATGCCACGGTAAAATCACTGCGCGATGCTTTGGTATCCTTTAAAAAGAGTGGTAAATTTATCATTGCACATTCTAAGTTTTACATGCAGTCAGATTACTATCTGGCCAGTGTAGCCGATAAAGTATATGCTAATCCTGTGGGTATTTTTGAAGTGAGGGGCATGGTTGCCGAAGTTCCATTTTATAAAAACCTGTTGGATAAACTAGGCGTCAAAATGCAAATTTATTACGCTGGTAAATTCAAAGGAGCCACAGAACCTTACAGATTAACCCAGCTAAGTACAGAGAATAAATTTCAATATCGCGAACTACTGAATGATTTTTATACCAGCTTCCTGAACGATGTGGCCATTTCAAGAAAAATGAGCCCTTCACAAGTAGCTGATATTGTTGGCAATTATAAAGCGGACAGTCCTGAGAATGCAAAAATTCACGGATTAGTAGATGAGGTGATTTATCGTCAGGATGTCATGGATATTTTTAGAAAGAAATTGGGCTTTAAAGAAAATGAAAAGATTCCTTTTGTTAGTCTCGCTGGCTATCATAAAGCCAATGCTCCTTCAAAAAATTATAGTGCCGATGACAAAATTGCCATAATCTATGGGAAGGTACCATTGCAGACGGAAAGAACACGCCGGGAAATATCGGAGATTTATCCTATATCAAGGATATTGAAAAAATTTCTGGTGATGATAGAGTAAAAGCTGTTGTATTAAGAGTTAATTCGCCGGGAGGAAGTGCTCTGGCCTCTGAAAATATTTGGTATGCCTTGAAAAAATTAAAAAAGACAGGTAAACCTCTTGTCGTATCCATGGGGAATTATGCCGCATCAGGAGGTTATTATATTGCCTGTTTGGCAGACAGTATTTTGGCTGAGGAAAATACCGTAACGGGTTCTATTGGAGTGTTCAGAATTATCCCAAGTGTCGGTGGCTTATTGGAAGATAAGGTAGGAGTTACTTTTGATACGGTTAAAACAGGAAAATATTCACAGGGATTAAATGTATTTTTCGATATTGGAGAAGATGAAGGTCGAATCATGCAAAAACAAGTTGATTTCATGTATGAAACCTTCCTTAAAAGAGTAAGTGACGGACGACAGCTATCGCGAAATGCGGTGGATGCCATAGCACAAGGCAGAGTCTGGAGTGGATCAGATGCCATACCAATTGGCTTGGTAGATAAAATTGGAAATCTTCAGGATGCCATAAAAGTAGCGGCAAAAATGTCAAAATCAACTGATTATCGCATTACGGAATACCCCCAGGTAAAAAATAGTGTAGAGCAATTGATTGAGGATCTTATGAATCCTAATGATGCAGAAACAGCCATAAAGTTAATGTCGGCAGAATTTCCAACCTGGAGACCTTATCTTCAGGATTTACATGAACTTAGGTCGGCAAAAGGAATACAGGCAAGAATGCTAAGCAGAGTGCCTGTTCATTAATATTGTTGTTAAACTATATTTTCTCTGTTTAATTATTGTTATCTTTGTGTAACATTCAGGTTTTATTATCAAATACCCAAAGAATACTCGAGTAAAAATGGGAAAAATAGTGGCGATTGCTAACCAAAAAGGTGGTGTTGGTAAAACAACAACGGCCATAAATCTGGCTGCTAGTTTAGCCATTCTGGACAAAAAAGTACTGTTGATAGACGCAGACCCTCAGGCGAATTCTTCGAGTGGTGTTGGTGTACTGTCAGCAGATGTAACCTTAAGCATCTATGATTGCCTGCTTAATGACGTGGATCCTTACGAAACTATATTTGAAACGGATACCCCTAATCTGCACATTCTCCCCTCCTCTATTAATTTGGTAGGCGCTGAAATAGAATTGGTCAATCAACCCAACAGAGAATTTTATATGCAGGCCGTCGTTGAAAAACTTCGCCCAGATTACGATTATATTATTATTGATTGTTTACCCTCTTTAGGTATTGTAACAGTCAATGCTTTGTGTGCTGCAGATACCGTGTTGATTCCCGTACAATGTGAATTTTTCGCCCTTGAAGGATTAGCTAAATTACAGGAAACCATACAATTAGTTAAGAAAAATTTAAATCCCAAACTATCAATTGAAGGTATTGTACTTACCATGTATGATGCCCGTTTACGATTGGCCAATGTAGTCATTTCGGAAGTCAGAGATATTTTTCCCCAACAGGTTTATCAAACGATTATTCACAGAAACGCTAAAATAGGCGAAGCACCTAATATGCATACCCCTGTAGTACTTATGGACGCGACTTGTAAGGGAGCCATAAATTATCTGAACCTGGCACAAGAATTTCTCACTAGAAATAAAGATTCACAAATCGCGCAGACTGTCCCGGTTTGATTTAGGTTTTAAGGGATAAATAAACAGGCAACAGGAAATAGCATGGCAAAAAAATTATTTCATAAGCAGGAATTAGGCTTAGGTATTCGTGCTTTACTAACTAATATTGATAATGAGATACAGAAAGATTCCGTTTCTGTTGTCAAGGAGCTGGCACACTCCATAGCAATGATTCCATTGGATCAGATTGAGGTTAATCCATTTCAACCGAGGCATGATTTTGATCCGGCGGCCTTAGAAGAATTAGCTGATTCCATACGAATCCATGGATTGATACAACCCGTTACCGTAAGAATGTTAACTACCAATGCCTACCAGTTAATTTCAGGGGAAAGAAGACTCAGAGCTTCTAAATTGGCAGGCATTACCGAGGTACCCGCTTATATCAGAATAGCGAATGATCAGGCTTTACTTGAAATGGCCCTGATTGAAAATATACAACGGGAAGATTTAAATGCGATTGAAGTAGCTATTTCTTTCCAACGTTTAAAGGAAGAATGCAGTTTAACTGATGAACAATTAGCGGAGAGAACGGGGAAAACAAAAAGTAGGAGTACTATCACAAATTATTTGAGATTATTGCGTCTTTCTCCTGAAATTCAACAGGCTATCAAGGATAAAAAACTGACCATGGGGCATGCAAAAGCCTTAGCTGGTATGGAAGATTTTGCTTGGCAGTCCACCTTGTTTCGACAAACCATTTCAGACGACTTATCTGTGAGGGCTCTTGAAAAACTAATCCAGCAGTATAACCAGGTTGAACCTAAAAAAACGGAAATGCCCTTACCTAACGATTACGATTTTATTCAAAAGCAATTTCGGGCGTTTTTTGGGAATGGTAAACTTCAACTCAAACTTAGAGAGGACGGCAAAGGGCAGATAATTATACCTTTTCAAAATGTCAATGATCTCAATAATCTTTTGGAAAAAATTGAAGATTAACCGGTTTTTTACCTTTTTTTTCATTTTTTTCTTACTTTTTGGTTTTCTAAGTGCTCAAGATACCTTACTTGTTACTCCCCTTTCTGTAAATAAAGCTATCGTTATTGATAGCTCGTCTCTTGATAGCATAAAAATAAAATTGCCACCAAACCCTAAAAAATCAGCCCTATACTCCCTTGTTTTACCAGGATCTGGTCAAATTTATAATGGAAATTGGTGGAAAACACCCTTTGTTTATGCCGCTATTGGTGGCTCTATCGCCTATCTGCAATTCAACCAATCCCGTTATAAAAGATTTAAAACAGCACTGGAATTAGAATTAGCCAAAAAGCCACATGAGTTTACTGGCAAAATAAATAGCGCAGAAGCCCTCAGAAATTTGCGTAATAAATATGACAAAAATACCCAAACAAGTTATATTGGCGTCGTAGTAGTCTATGGTATTGTTGCCATTGAAGCGTTTGTGGATGCTCACTTACAGAATTTCGACATTAGTGATGATTTGAGTATAAAGGTAAAAATGCCCGGACTTCAATTTGTTTACACATTTTAAAATAAATTATATGGAATATAGAAGATTAGGCCATTCCGGCTTACAAGTAAGCTTGTTATCCTTCGGTTCTTGGCTCACTTTTGGCAATCAAATTTCAGATAAACTTGCCGAAGAACTTATGATTGAAGCCTACGATCAAGGGGTCAATTTTTTTGATAATGCTGAGGGATATGCCGAAGGGAAATCGGAAATAGTTATGGGAAATATTCTCAAAAAAATGGCCTGGGACCGAACATCCTACATTGTTTCAAGTAAAGTATTTTTTGGCTGTGGTCCAAAGGGTCCCAATCAAACAGGATTGAGCCGAAAGCATATTTTTGAAGCTTGTCATGCTGCATTAAAAAGATTGCAACTTGATTATCTTGACCTTTATTTTTGTCACAGACCGGACAAAAATACTCCGATGGAGGAAATCGTCTGGAGTATGAATCAGCTCATTCAACAAGGTAAAATACTTTATTGGGGAACTTCTCAATGGTCAGCTCAGGAATTAATGGCTGCCCACATGGTAGCCAAAGAATATCGTTTGATTGGGCCGACTATGGAACAACCTCACTACAATATGTTTCACCGCGACAGAGTAGAAGAGGAGTATAAACTTATTTACAAAACAGTTGGACTAGGCACCACTATTTGGTCACCTCTTGCCTCTGGCACACTGACTGACAAGTACTTAAAGGAAATCCCAACAGGTACGCGCATGGATTTACCCGGGGAGGAATGGCTAAAAATCAGAAGCTTGACGCAGGAAAAACTAGATAAAATACGCGGATTAAATAATATAGCCCTTGAGTTAAATACCTCTCTAGCTAAATTAGCTGTGGCCTGGTGTATTCAGAATGAAAATGTGAGCACCGCTATTTTAGGCGCTTCAAAAGTAGTTCAACTTAAAGAAACACTGTCTTCCATTGATTTATTACCAAAAATGACAGTGGAAGTCAATCATTCCATCGAGAAAATTCTTCAAAACAAACCGAAGGAAACAAAATACTAAGAAAAAGAGGCTGTCTAAATAGATAGCCTCTTTTTATTTTGACACCTTGTATGGGTGGAATTGTGCCGCCAGGGGCCTAATAATCACTATAGACGTGTGACCCCGAAGGGGTCAGGCATGAAAAGTGTAAAGTGTAAATTTGTATCAGGACTATTTTTAAAAAATTGTTAAATCTGTAAACTTTTTTTAGGACGGGTCACTGTCCATGACCCCTTTGGGGTCACACGTCTCTAGACCATAAATGCCCCTGGCGGCACAAATTTCTCCAAAATCCCATCATGCCCCTGGCGGCACAAATTTCCACATATTCCTCTTTAACCTCTGGCGGCATCATTTAGGCCTTCGACAAGTTTAGTCATGGGCATAGCTAAACAACTTATATGCCAACGACAGGCACCAGCCAACCGTTTGTATCAGCCACAGTGCCTGCTCTAAGATCTTCGATTTCTTTTTTCAATATAGACCCAATAGAGGAAGCTGTCGGTGTTTCGACGAGAATGGTTTCATCTTTGTAGGTTAACTCTTTAACAGGAACCACTAAAGCGGCAGTACCAACACCAAATATTTCTTTTAACGATCCCTTTGCATTGGCCGCTAAAACTTCAGAAATAGTAATCACCCGCTCTTCGAAAGGAATATTCATATAAGTCAAAATGTGTAAAATAGTATCTCTGGTTATTCCCTTTAAGATAGCACCATCTGTTTTAGGCGTAATCACTTTGCCGTCAATGACAAACATTAAATTCATGGTACCAACCTCTTGAATTTCTTCAAAATGGACACCATCTAACCACATAACCTGATCATAACCCTTTTCCTGGGCTAATTTAGTTGGTAAAAGGCTGCCTGCATAGTTGCCCGCTGCCTTTGCCTCTCCTGTACCACCCTTTACTGCGCGAACATAAGTTGTTTCGGCCAGCAATTTAACTGGATGAGCATAGTAAGGACCAACGGGGCAGGTAATAATCATGAATGTATATTCATTTGCAGGTCTTACCCCTAAAAAGGGATCAGTGGCAAACATAAACGGTCTGATATAAAGAGAACTCCCTTGAATATTGGGAATCCAGTCCTGGTCTAAAGAAATTAAGGCCTGCAGACCATCGATAAAAATCTGTTCAGGTAAAGAAGGCATACACAATCTCTCCGCCGATCTATTCAATCTTTTGGCATGTTGTTCGGGCCGGAAAAAATAGGGTTTTCCATTCAGCGCTTTCGTTGCTTTCATACCCTCAAAAATAGCCTGTCCGTAATGAAGAGCCATTGCAGAGGGAGAAATAGAAACAGGACCAAATGGCTCAATTCTAAAATTCTTCCATTCTCCATTTTTATAATCGGCTATAAAAACATGATCTGAAAAATTAGCACCGAAAGTTAAGTTAGAAAAATCAATGTTATGTATTTTGGTAGCTTCAATTCGTTGTACCTTTATGGCAGTTGACATGTTGTTGTTTTTTTTGCTAATTTACGAAAATTTGTTCATAACAGAAATAAGATGTTCCCTAAAAACGCCATTCCCCCCGATTTTTTTGATTTTGATATCTATCAATTTCCTGACAATGAATTAGTTGAAAAAATGGTTAGGGGCCTAAACAAAGAACAATTTTTAATTATTTTCTCTTGTCCCGAAGAGGACGAAAAGGAGTTAAATCCTTACTTGCAAAAGATTTTAACCGCTTTGGGTGTGGAAATGGATAATGATACCCACTACCTGAATTTACCCCCGGGTACTGAAATCAATTTAAGTCATTTTTTACTACATACGGCAACGAGAAAGATTTTACTTTTTGGCATCCAGCCTCATTTGTTGAGTTTGAATATTCAAATACCACCCTACACCATTTTTCCTTTTTTGGGTTATAAATGGCTTTGTGCTGACCCCTTAGAAGCTATTTTTGCAGAAAGAAATCAGACCATCAGACCCAAGGCGGCAGCATTGTGGACTGCGTTGAATATTTTAAAAAAAGATTAGTCATTGTTTAAATTTCATCCATTGAAAAAATTATTATTTGCTACACAGAATAAAAATAAACTTAAGGAAGCCATTGAGATATTACGCGATAAATACGATGTTTCATCACCGCCCGCATTAGAAAATGAGGAGGAACTTCCTGAAGATTTTTTTACACTTCCTGAAAATGCCTGCCAAAAAGCGTCGTTTGTAGCAGAAAAATTTAATTTGAATTGTTTTGCGGAAGATACAGGCCTCGAAGTTTATGCTCTTGATTTACAGCCTGGTGTTTTTTCAGCCCGATTTGCAGGTCCGGAAAGGAACGATGAAGCAAATAAAAAAAAGTTACTACAATTACTGGATGGAAAAACAGACAGGCGCGCGCGCTTTCGAACGGTCATAGCTTTATATGAGAACGGAAAAATAACTTATTTCGAGGGTATTCTGGAGGGCGAAATTAGCAACGAACCCCATGGAAGCAATGGATTTGGTTATGACGCCATATTTAAACCCAGTGGTTACAACTTAACATTGGGTGAAATGGAAGATATCCAAAAAAATAAAATCAGCCATAGAAAACAAGCCCTTTCAAAACTAGTGAAATATTTATCTGACTCATTTGAAAATTAATGCATAATTTCGCATTTTACTGAAAACGAACTGATAATGAATATCGATTTATTCATAGCCTGTATTGAAAATCCCCTTAGGTTAAGAATGGTTTCTTACCAGGAACTTAAGACGCTGGTTCATCATTTTCCTTACTCCGCCAATTTGAGGCAAATACTATGGGAAAAAAGCCAGCTTGAAAATCATTTGGAAAGTGAAAAAAATTTGCAAATGGCGGCCTTATACAGCATAGATCGCAAATACTTGTCCAAAAAATTTGACCTGTTGCAGTCCTTTTTGGAAAACGGTAAAACGGAGACTTCTATGCCCCCGGAATCACAGCCTCCCATCCCCTATTTTCAGTTAGAACAAGAGGAAGAAAATATTTTAAAACCTGCATCGAAAGATTTTTTTTCGTCATGGAATGAATCAGTTGGTACACCCTTCGCCAGTAAACATAAAGCTATAAATAAAAAAAGCCCTCCTGAACATCTTCCTGTTTCTATTAATCATTTTAGAAATTCCGTACAATTAGCATCGGTACAGGCGGAGCGCAGCATACAAGAAAATTCCATGCCAGTGAGTGAAACGTATGCCAAAATTTTAGTGCAACAAAATCAAATTGACAAAGCCATTGAAGTTTATGAGCGATTAATTTTGATATTTCCTAAAAAAAGTGCGTTATTTGTAGCCGAAATAGAAAACTTAAAAAATATTTAGCATGACCTTTATAACTGTTCTTATTGCATTTGTCAGCCTTTTGTTAATGGTTGTTATTTTAATCCAGAATCCAAAAGGTGGTGGCGTTGATGCTACTTTTGGTGGTGCGCAGGCAAATCAACTATTTGGCGCTGCTAAATCGGCTGATTTTATTGAAAAGGCAACCATTGTTTTAGCTGCTTTGGTTTTTGTACTTTGCATTGTTGCCGCAGTACTTGCAGGCGGTGGAGCAGCGGCTGGAGGAGAACAACTTCTTTCTCAATAATTCCATTCCTATTCGCCGTATTTATTTAAAACGGCTAAAAACATATTGAAACAACTTATTTACGTCCGCATTAAATGTATAATGTCGGGCGTAAATAATATTTTCCCCACTCACCTTCTCCTGCGAAGGTTTCTTTTTATTTATAGCATACGATATTTCTGACAGCGTTAGAACGCCATCAGGAATTGATGGTAGATTATGCTTTTCGTCTTGCAATGTTTCTTTTCCGTATCCTATCCAGGTAAGGTCACCTTTCAATACGGCTAACCACTGTCCTATTCTTCTTAAGATACTTTTTGGTTGAAGCAATATAAAAAAAGGAATCAATATTAAATAAACAAGACAAATAATGACGTCGAATAATCTTTTTTGCTTTAGGAATCGGTTATCGGCAAGATTAAGATGAATACGGTAGGTAAATAATTCTCCGGGATCATTTTTAGAATAAGAACTAATAATACTTGCATTAGACTCCTGCATGATACGAAATTGGTACTTTCCGCCCATTTTGCTCATCCAATACATGATTTGAGAAGCAGTTACATCTTTGGAGCAAAAAATAATATCATCGATTTGATTAATACGGCAGATATCGTCTAAGTCATTTATATTACCTAGGAACTGAGGCGAAATAGCCTCCGATGTAGAGGGTGAAACGATACCCGGGGAGTAAGCGTTAAAACCTATAGCATCTAATAATTGTTGGGTCCGCATACCTTCATTTAAAGAGCCTACGATTAAAAACCGCTTTTTACCTTGTTTGAAAAAGTCCCGTCGGAAATGGGAGAAGAGCAAAAACCTACTTCCCAAAATAGATACAGCGCTCCATAATGTACCCAAAACAATCAAAGCGCGGGAATTTCTATAAGCCGGTTCAAAGAATCCATAAATAGCTGCGATAATCAAACTACCAATTAAAAGACTGGAAAGAATTGATTTTGGACTTATTTTTTTGTCGTACGCGCCACTAAAAAATAGCATGGTAATCCAGATAACAACATAAAGAGGAGCATTTACATAGAAAAAACGTTCATCGTAGTAATTTTCATCAGAGAAACGGTACCAACCCCAATAAAATTGGAGCATTACTAAACCCAGATAAGTTAAGAGACCATCTAGCAAAGGAAGACCTGTTTTTTTAAAAAAACCACCGATGAGCGAACCAAATGCTCTTAAATAGATGGCTATATAAAGCAAGAAAACATAAATTCTTCTATTTTTACCAGCAAAGTGTTTTTCGGCAAAAAGAATCATAGCCTGGTAAAAAATCCTGACATAGTTAACAGTACCTTTTCTTGTACTTTCGCCTTTGTAATGAATAATGGTCGTTTCCGGAAAATAATAATTCTTAAATCCAGCATGTAAGATCCTAACAGAGAGATCAATATCCTCGCCATACATAAAAAAATCTTCATCTAACAGACCTGCCTTTTGTAAGGCCTTCATTCTGATAAACATAAAAGCACCAGAAAGAACGGGAGCTTCCGCCGTTTCGAACGCTGAAAGAAATCCGAGATGATAGGTATTGAATTGTTTAGACGAAGGAAAAAGCGCGGAGAGCCCAAAAGTTTTACAAAATGCCACCCAGGGCGTTGGAATACCCCTTTTTGATTCGGGAAGAAAATTTCCTGTACCATCTATCATTCTAACCCCTAAAGCACCTGCTTCAGGATTATTTTCCATAAAATGAAAGCATTTACTGAGGGATGATTCTTCCAATAAGGTATCTGGGTTTAAGAGAAGGACATAATCGGCATTTGATTGCCTTAAGGCCATATTATTTGCCCGGGCGAAACCCACATTATCCTTATTTTCAATAATTTGAACCGTTGGAAATTTCTGTTTTACCATGTCCATGGAATCATCAGAAGAGGCATTATCAACCACCCAGATTTGAACAGAAATGTCAGCGGTAGCTTTAAGAACAGAACGCAAGGCTTGTTCTAAAAAAAACCGGACATTATAATTTACAATAACAATAGAAATAGAAGGAGCAAAGGATTTTTTGTCCATTTTAATCTTCTGAAATAGATGAATAAGGAACCCTGGAAATAATAGAACGGCCTAAGGTAAGTTCATCAGCATATTCCAGTTCGCCCCCAAAGGCAACGCCCCTGGCAATAGTAGAGATCTTTATCTGAAAAGATTGTAATTGTTTGGATAGATAAAACAAGGTTGTTTCACCTTCAATAGTAGGACTTATAGCCATAATAATTTCCTCCACCTCATTGTTTGCCACCCTACTGATTAGACCATCGATATTGAGGGCTGACGGCCCAATGCCCTCTAAGGGAGAAATTATACCCCCAAGCACATGGTAAGTCCCCCTGAATTGATTAGTATCCTCAATGGCCATTACATCCCGAACAGACTCCACGACACAGATAAGTTTTTTGACTCTCGATGAATCACTACAGATACTGCAGATAATGTCATCTGACAGATTGCAACAAACCTGGCAATGTTTTATGTCCTTTTTCATAGAAACAATGGCACGAGAAAAGCTTTCTACCTGATCCTCAGGTTGATTAATAAGGTGAAGAGCCAATCGAAGCGCTGTCTTTTTACCTATTCCAGGTAAGGTTGACAAAGCCTTAACAGCATTTTCCAGAAGTTTAGAAGAGAAATTCATTTTGTAAAAATAACAAGATGCATTCAATTAATTTCATTTCTATTAAAACTTATCCACAATATTGACCATATTACGGAAGTTTACTATACTTGCAAATATATAATTATTTGAATCATGACAAAATTTATTGCCGGAATGGGCTTTTTGGTTGTTGGTGTCGTCTTATTAATTCCGTTTAATAAGGTTACAGGTTTTATTCCATCTTTTTCAATAAACACGAAGGCTTCTATAACCCCAACAAAAGCGCAGGTTGATTCCGCATTTAATATAATAGTTGATGAATTTTTAGTGTCTATAGATTCCTTATTTGCCTTAAATCAGGTCCCAGGTATGGCTATTTCTATTGTTAAAGATGGAGAAGTGGTAGAAAACAGGGTTTGGGGCTATAGCGACTTGAACACGAAGAAGAAATTAGACACCCTTTCTGTATTTCGACTTGCCTCTGTATCAAAGGGATTTGCCCCCTTTATTGTGGGGAAATTAGTGGATCGTGGCTTTATTCATTGGGACGATCCAGTGAAGAAATACCTCCCAAATTTTCAATTACATAATAATTCTGCTACAGAAAATCTTACCCTCAGACATTTACTAAGCCATACTACGGGTTTACCCCGGCATACTTTCTCAAATTTGCTTGACCAGGAACAAGACATTAACCTCATAGTACAGAAGTTAAAAGAGGTTCCTCTAAGTCATACCCCTGGAAGCTATTATGATTATCAGAATGTTACTTATGGTTTATTGGCCAATGTGGTTGAATCGGTTACTAAAAGAAGTTACAGCCAGCTACTTAAGGAATGGATATTCGAACCTGCGGGAATGAATACGAGCTCTGGTTCTTATGCTGGAATAATGAATAGCTCCAGCATTGCCTTTCCTCATACCAGAAACAGAAGAGGATATGTTCGATCGACCCTGTCACCACGTTACTACTCTGTTGGACCCGCTGCGGGCGTCAATGCAAGCATAACTGATATGGGAAAATGGATGCAAATGTTACAAACAAAGAGCACATTAATCGTTTCGGACAGTACCATGAACGAGATTTTCAAACCACAAATAAACATGTGCACCTGCGAATCAAACTTTTTTGCATGGGAGGGAAAATTACAAAAGGCCAGTTATGGTTTTGGCTGGAGAATTTTAGAGTTCAGTCAGAACACCTTATATTATCATGGTGGAAATGTAAATCAATACCGATCTGAAATTGCCCTGGACCCTGAAAGAAAAATAGGGATAACCATTTTGCAAAATGCACCTGGAGGATTTATATCGAGAATAATCCCTTTATTTTGGAATAAGTTACAAGAAAGAGTGCCCAAAGAAAAAGGGGTATGAGAATACCCATACCCCTTTTAATAAGGAATTAAAAAGTATTAATTCTTTCCGTTATTGAAAACGCCAGAATCTTTCGTTGGCAGACCTTCCTTTTCAGTTGTCATTTCCACCGTACCTTTAATCGTTAACGTATGTGTGTTATTTGTTTTTTCGTTTGTAACGATAGTAACCGTTTTAGTAAAAGTTCCTACACGCTGCGTATCATATTTAACTTTAATTTCAGCAGAAGAACCTGGTAAAATTGGCTCTTGAGGATAAGTAGGAACAGTACAACCACAACTTCCCGTAGCTGAAGTAATTACTAAAGGACCTGCACCCGTATTTTTGAACTTGAAAGTACGTAACGGATCAGCACCTTGTTTAATGGTACCATAATCTACAACTTCTTTATCGAAAGTAATTTTAGCTCCATCATCAGATTTAGCCGGAGTGGACTGTGCCTGAAGTGAAAACACACTTATAAGACTAAGTGTTAACATAAATGCAAACTGCTTCATCGTAATACTTTTTGAAATTAATTAAAAATAAAACACAAAAATAAATCAAAACAGGTGAAAAATCAAACTTTTAGCTTTCTCTAAGGTTAATGGATAGTTAATAGCTACTTGAATAGTTGTGTTGAAAGAAGTAGATTGTTCCAATAAAGACCTATATTTGACACAAATAATCAATCGAGATAACTCATGCAGATTATCATTTTAGATAACCACTTAATAAGTAAAGCATTATAATCTCTAATAAATAAGCACTTTGCTATGGTTGATAAGTTTTCTATGCAAGAAAATATGATAAATACTGGACACACTAAGGATACGGTTTTATCAGACTTCAGAATTTGCTGCATTAGCAGAGAATTAAGTGTATTAATACGGAAAGAAGTTCTTACCGGTAAAGCTAAATTTGGTGTTTCAGCCGATGGTAAGGAAGTTCCCCAGGTAGCTTTGGCGCGTGTCTTTAAAAAAGGAGATTGGCGGTCAGGTTATTATAGAGATCAAACCTTAATGCTGGCTTTGGAATTAGCCACACCTGAGTCTATTTTAGCGCAACTTTATGCCGATACTTATAACGACCCTTTTTCTAAGGGCAGACAAATGAATAGTCATTTCGCTACTCCTATGATTGATACTTCTAATGGTGAGTGGTTAAATCAGATGGATCAGTATAATTCTGCGGCAGATGTATCATGTACAGGGGGGCAAATGGCCAGAGCGTTGGGCATAGCTTTTGCCTCTAAAAAATATAGAACCAACCAGTCCTCCGATAAAAATAAATTTTCTAATAAAGGTAATGAAGTTTGTTTTGTTACCATTGGCGAAGCATCGACGTCTGAAGGAGTGTTTTGGGAGACTATGAATGCCTCGGCCGTTCTACAAATCCCTATGGCAGTTTCTGTGTGGGATGATGGTTACGGAATTTCTGTTCCTGTAACCCTGCAAACCGCCAAAGCAAGTATTTCAGAAGCGCTTGCCGGGTTACAAGCCGATGAAAATCAACCTGGTATTCAAATTTATACGGCCAAAGCCTGGGATTACGCCAATCTGGTGGACATTTATCAATCAGGTATTGATAAAGTCAGAAATGAACATCAACCTGCTCTTTTTCATATTCAGGAATGTACGCAACCTCAGGGACATTCCACTTCTGGTTCTCACGAAAGGTATAAATCGGCCGAAAGATTAGCTTGGGAAAAGGAGATGGATTGTATCACCTCCATGGAAAAGTGGATGATAGACAAAGGGTTTGCTACTTCTCAGGAAATTCTTCAAATCAAGGAAGAAGCAAAAGTACAAATTAAAAAAGCGAAAGAAAGCGCCTGGAAAAAGTTACGGGAACCTTTCAATAAGGAATTAGCTGCGCTGGAAAATATAGTTTTAGAATTGGCAATACACACTCCTCAAGCAGAGACGGTGTTAAAAAACCTAAAATCACTTATCTACCCTTCCATAGGGGAAATGCTCCATTTGGCAAAGTCTCTTAGGAATAATTCTCTGTCTCTCGCGCCATCTATTCTAAGTCCTTTGCGTGGTTGGATCTCTCACATTGAAAGTTGGTCAAACGAAACTTTTCATACAGATTTATTTAGCTCATCCGTTCACGCTGCGCTAAATATTCCCGTTATACCCCCTGTTTACAGTGACAAGCCAGTATTTCATGCAGGACATGAGATTTTAAATATATTTTTCGATAAAGCACTGGAAAAAAATAAAAATTTATTTGCCTTTGGTGAAGATGTAGGAAAAATAGGCGATGTAAATCAAGGTTTTGCTGGCTTACAAAAAAAGTATGGCGAAGACAAGGTTTTTGATACCGGTATCAGAGAATGGACCATCATGGGCCAGGCGATAGGCATGTCCATGCGAGGGTTAAGAACCATAGCTGAAATTCAATATCTTGACTACCTAATTTACGGTTTACAACCGCTTTCTGATGATTTAGCTACTCTTCGGTATCGTTCAGGCGGCCTTCAGCAAGCACCAACTATTATAAGAACCCGTGGGCACAGACTAGAGGGAATATGGCATTCGGGGTCTCCTATGGGAATGATCATCGGTTCTTTAAGAGGAATGTATGTGTTAACCCCACGAAATATGACCCAAGCTGCAGGCATGTATGCAACTATGTTGCAATCAGATGACCCAGCTATCCTTATTGAATGTTTAAACGGTTATCGGTTAAAGGAAGCTTTACCACAAAATATTGGCACATTTACTGTTCCTATAGGTATTCCTGAGATACTTAGGGAAGGAAGCGATGTAACTTTAGTGACGTATGGATCTTGCGTGAGAATTGCTGAGGTTGCTGCCAATGAATTAGCAAAACATGGCATTTCGGTTGAACTTATCGATATACAGACCTTGTTACCTTTTGACATTCATCAAATGATCAAAATTTCCTTACAAAAAACGAATACCTTAGTTATATTGGACGAAGATGTGCCTGGAGGTGCTTCCTCATTTATTCTTCAGCAAATTTTGGAAATTCAAAACGGCTATCATTTTCTTGACGCAGCACCTTTAACCATAACTGCTCAAGAGCACCGGCCACCTTATGGTTCTGACGGTGATTATTTTTCTAAGCCCAATGCGGAAGATGTTTTTGAAAAGATTTATAATCTCATCCGTGAAAGAAATCCGTTAAAATACCCTGAATTATAAATAAAAAGAGGGAAAAATGAAGCATTTCCCCCTCTTTTTATTGAATTAATTCCTTTATTTCCCCTTTTTCAACAACTCATTTATTGTTTTAATTTCCTCATTCAACTGTTGGAAAGATCTTGCGTATCTGTCTTCCCAAGCGGATATTTTTTCTGTTTCCTTATTTGATGCGAGATACAAGAATCCGGGAAGCATCCAGGAAGCATAGCCACTATATGGATCGGAGGAGGCATACAAAGATTTATACCAAGCACCATAATCCATTCCTTTTTCGTCAATAAACGCTCTTTCCAACCACTTAATCTTTGAATTTATGGCCAACAAAGAAGCAGAATTTAACGATTTGAGCAATGCCTGATCTCTAAGTTTAAGGAACAGTTCCCCATTTTTAGTAATTTCATCGGTGATCCCTTTTAGTTTTGAAACAGAATAAGTTGGAGAGAACTTTTTAATTTCCTTCTGCACATTATCGAGATGGGTATTTAAATCTTTTCCATATTGGGCCGGATCTAATGGTAAGATAGTTGCGTTAGCAAGTCGATAAGCCATGATCCCCATTAGTCTGGTAATAGTAACCCCTGAAACGAGCCCGGGATCACCAAATTTCATGTACCAGTGAAAGTCGTCATAACCTGAATGATAAAGGGTTGGACCACCCATTCCCGCACTTAGGGAAGGAATGCCCACATGGGCATAAAACGGTAAATGATCAGATCCCCCACCAAGATTTCCAATAGGAGGTGTGACAGGATTACCGCTGGCAGCCATCCATTTTTCATAAATGGTTTCCTTTAAATCACCATAAGGAACTGATTTAGTTGCATTTAACATTAATGATTTTAGGGATGGAGAAGAGGAACCACCAAAAGAAAGGCCAGAGCAAGCGCCATCAGCATTAAAATAAGCCACAGCATTTTTCGATAATTCAGACCTATACTGTTCCACCCATTCGGTAGAGCCTAATATACCGTGCTCTTCGGCATCCCAATGAGCTATTTTAATGGTTCTTTTGGGTTTTAGACCTTTTTTAGCCATTTCTCCCAAAACTTCTGATAAAGTCAATAACATGGCCGTTCCACTATTCGGATCAGATGCACCAAATTCCCATGCATCATAATGACAACCTAAAATAATCCAGTCATCGGGAAAATCAGTCCCTTCGATAGTACCTATAACATCCTCAATTCTAACTATCCCCTTTGGTTGATCCACCATAAGTCTTACCTTCAAGTCTGCCCCACCCTCCAAACGATAGGTAAAAGGAAGACCCCCTTGCCAGGCTTCGGGTACTGGTTTACCCTTCATTAATTTTAGGATTTCCTGAGCCGATTCATAACCGATGGGGGTAGTTGGAATAGTATGTAAATCTTTTACCTCCTCCGGTTTCAAACGCTTCACAGAATTATTGCCGGTTAAGGGTAGAGCGGCTTCAAAAGGAGTTAAAGGGTCACCTGTATAGTCCAGTGTTAATAAAGAGCCTCTTTGAATGGTACTTGGACTATAAAAAGTACCTTCCGGATAAACCAATCCGCGCATGTAGCCTGAATCTTCAGGGTCAGTAAAAATAATACAACCCAAAGCACCGTTAGCCTCGGCATATTTAGCTTTATAGCCTCTAAAATTACCGCCATAACGGGCAAGCACTATTTTTCCCTTTACAGAAACACCCAGGGATGCGAGTTTTTCAAAATCTTCTTTGGTACCATAATTTACATAGACCACTTCGGCCATCACATCGCCATTTCCTGAAAATGAATTCCAGCCATGGTTAATAGCAGGGTTAGCAGAAAAAGCATCTTCAAGTTCAATATTTTCTTTGATATTGAGTGGTTTACGATACGGTAGGACAATTTCAAGAGAAACTTTACCTGCATTTAAAGGAAGATATATATCGTAAGGAGGCCTTTCAACTTGTAAACCTGCTTCTGACATGGTTTTTGAAATATAATCAGCCACCCTTTTATTCGCAGGAGAACCAGATAAATGAGGTTCTTTGGTTAAAGCTTCCAAATGTTTTTTAAAAATCTCCGATTTTGGCAGGTTGATAATGAGGGATTCCATTTCCTTTTGGACATCAACAGCTTTACCATTGAATCCTGTAAAGGATTGACCTTGAATATCAACATACAAAAAAAACAGAAAAAAAAGCGTTGACCATTTTAAAATGCGCATTATTTATTAATTTAGAAAGTGGAAAATAGGTTAGTAAAATAATGGTTTTTAAATCATTGCCCAAATAATTTGTATCAATTCCTATTTTCATTGTAATTTTATTAAAATTTAAACTTAAGTCATTTCTTATGAAAACAACTCCATACCTCCTCTCATTGGTTTATTTCATCTTATTTTCCTGCTCCAAACAAGTAGAAAACACAAATAGTCCCACCTTATCATCCTATTTTGAACCCACATTGAAGGGAATCCAAACGGGAGGCGTTCAACTCATTCCATTGATTGAAGGAAAGGATACCTTTAGTTTATGGACAAAAAGAATAGGAAATAATCCAAAAATAAAAGTGTTACTCTTAAACGGTGGACCTGGTGCAACCCATGAATACTTTGAATGCTTTGAAAATTTTTTACCAAAAGAAGGCATTGAATTTATATATTATGATCAATTGGGAACTGGGCGTTCTACCAATCCCATGGATACCTCTTACTGGGATCTTGCCAGATATGTAGAGGAAGTTGAAACCGTTCGAAAAGCCTTGAACTTGAATAAGGATAATTTTTACTTATTAGGACATTCCTGGGGAGGTATTTTAGCTATGGAATATGCTGTTAAGTATAAAGCAAACCTAAAGGGGCTCATAATTTCCAATATGATGGCCTCTTGTCCGGCTTATGATAAATATGCAGAAGAGGTGTTAGCTCCTCAGATGGAACCAAAAGTTTTAAATGAAATCAGAGCTTTGGAGGCGGCTAATGATTTTGGAAATCCGCGATATATGGAAATCTTGATACCCAATTTTTATGAAAAACATGTTTGC
Organism: Saprospiraceae bacterium; assembly: GCA_021299835.1. Lineage (GTDB taxonomy): Bacteria > Bacteroidota > Bacteroidia > Chitinophagales > Saprospiraceae > BJGN01. The sequence goes on from JAJTER010000028.1 coordinate 24,232, forward strand.
CGCATTCCTGCTCAGGATTGGCCGGAACCAATGTCCAGATCTTTAAATCAAACAAATCAATCTCTTTATGTTACCATGCAAGGACCAAGTGAGTTTGGATTATCAGGAAAATTGGAGCAATGGAACAGAATGGACGACTTAAAACATATAAAAGTACCAACATTGGTTATCGGTGCAACGCACGACACGATGGATCCTGCCTATATGGAAAAGATGGCAAATAGCATGGAAAATGGCAGTTTTCTTCTATGTCCTAAGGGTAGTCACATGTGTATGTACGATGATCAGGAACGTTACATGTATGGCCTCATTAAATTTTTAAATGAAAGCAGTGAAGGTCAATTAAAAATCACCTTTTAATTTTTTTCACCAATGAAAACCATTATTTATTCTTTCTTTATCGCAATTATTATAGCTCCTGTCTATGGTCATGGTCAAATTTTGAATAAATTAAAAAACAAGGTACAACAAGCCATTGAAAGAAAAATCGAACAAAAAGTAGAAGAAAAAGTGGATAGAGAGGTAGATAAAGCAGCTGGAAAAGCGGTGGATAATGCCTGGGGTGCCGTTTTTGGAGCCGATTCTGCTAATTATAATGGTTCTAGTATTGATACTTCAAAACTGAAGCAGTTAAGTTCTGTCTTTAACCAGGCAAACGTTCCTACTGAATCACAGTATAGCTTTGACATCAAAACAACGATGGAAATGAAATATATTCCAAAATCTGGCAAATTAGAACCGCCGACGATGCTGGAAATGTATTTCAAGCAAGGAACAAAATATACTGGTTCGAACTATAAAGCCGATGCCTCCAGGAATCAGGGAGAAATGATGTTTATGATTGCTGATTATCAAAACAAGGCATTAGTTGTTTTAATGGGTGATAATGAAAAGAAATATCGCACCGTAATGTCTATGGATCCAGCACTTTATAATCAATCCTATCAAGTAGAAAAACAACAGGAACCGGTTGATTGGAATAATGTGACCGAATGGCGGGGATATAAAAAACTGGGAAAAAGAACCATCATGGGATATTCTTGCGATGGCTATACGATTACCAATGAGATTGGAAAATCTGAGGTATGGGTCACCAGAGATGAAATATTTGGCATGGAAAACTTTTTTAATGCTGGGAATATGGGAATAAAATCAAAATTTCCATCGGAAATGCCTTATGGCATGTTAGTTGAAATGCATTCTGAGGATTTAAAAACAGGAGATAAGTCTATAATGACCCTTAAGGAAGTAAAAAAAGGAATCAATCAGGTATTCAAAATGAGTGATTATCCTAAAATTGGAGAGGAATAAGGAAAATATTAGAACATGGCGATGGCAATTAATTCCGCCTTGCTATTTATTTCTAGTTTACGGTATATCCGCTGAAGGTAATATCTAACGCCGTCTATCGATAAATCGCTGTCATTGGCAATCATTTTATATGATTGTCCTTGACAAACTAATTTAACGATTTGTTTTTCTTTTGCGCTCAAGATATCTTCCCCATGAAAATTTGATTTTGCCCGAAAGCTTTTTACCATAAATGGTAATACAGAATTTGAAACATAATTCCCAAATTCTACAATATTATCCAACCCTTTTTCTAAATCTTCCAACGAATCACTTTTCAGGCAAAATGCATCTGCTCCCATTTTCATGGCTTCATAAGCTTTAGAAGCGAATTCTTGATGTGTCAAAACCAATATTCTCGCTAAAGGGAATTCCTTTTTTAAGGATTTATATGGATTAATTTTTTCCAAATAGTTTGGCAATAGATTTGTGATAATTATATTAACAATAAAAGGCGGTCTTTTGAAAAAAGAAGCTACATCGGAATTTTTTGAAATCACAATATACTTTTCTTTCTCCATTAGAAAGTCAGTAATTCTATCCATTAGAATACTGTCCTCATCTATTAAAGAAATTTTATTCATGTGATATAAATTCCTGAAGGTTACAGTTTATAATTTTTTTAAAAGTTTTCTCCAGACGTGTTCTATCTGAAAAACCAGCAACTTCAGCCAATTCCTTAATAGAATGATCTTTTAAATAGTTCTGTTCGATTTTCATAATTACAAATGAAATTCTTAAAAAATTTAAATATTCCTGAAAACTTATTTCCTTATATTCATTTAAATAATAAATGATTTCCAATTCATCTATCTCAAGTTCTTTAGAAAATAAAGAAAGATTAAAATCTTTGTTCAAATAAGATATGGAAGCATTTTCCCAATCTATTATTTTTTGATTTATTAAGTCCGAATCAAACAAATAACTTCTCGACGTTTGATCAATCGCATTCGCAGAAGGTTTATAAAATCTTTTATTTATAGGAATACCAAGAGAAATCAAAGGAAATTTAAATATCTGATAACCGAATAAGGGAAGTAATAATTGAGTAAAAATAATGTAAAAAGAATTTATGAAGGAATAATCAATATTTAAATAAATAGATCTAATAAATAAGACCATTTTTAACGCGGAAAATATTAATAGAAAAATCACCATATTAAGCAGCCATCTATATAAATCCTTTTTTATATTTGTATGAATGCCATTTTCTTTAAATTTTTTAAGAATTATTAAGCCATATAAAGTAATTAAAAAAGAAATCAAAACTCTATATAAATAGAAAAATTTAGCAGTAGAACTAAACTGGACATTATCCATAATTTGAAAGGGGAATATTTTTGTTTGTGATGAGAATAATCCGCTCTGTGAAATTTCGAGGACGTAATAAATGTTAAGGATAAAAGTAACAGAGAAAAAAGATACAGAAAAATAAAAGTTAAATTTTGATATTTTATTTCCAATGACAGCATTTATATAATAATAAAACCAAAATATGTGTGTTTGAAATATCAGAAATGGTAAAATAAATGCATTATAAAAATTCATTTTAAAGAGAAAAAAAGATAATGGAGCAGAGCCAATGGCAATAAAAAATAGACCTAAATATCTACTTGAAGCTGATATATTATTATTTTTAACAATGAGAAAAATTCCCATGGATAAATAAAAGAGAAAGACGAATAATGGGATATAATTTAGTTCCATAATACTTAATTTACGCAAAAATAATTCATAAAATGAATATATTTAAAACTTAGAATTACATATTAATGTATTTTAAAATAAATACTAAGCCAGGGCTATAGCAACTAATTCTGTCTTGCTATTTATTTCCAGTTTACGATATATTCGTTGGAGGTGATAGCGAACACCATCTATAGAAAGATTGGTTTCACTCGCAATCATTTTATATGATTGTCCTTGACAAACTAATTTCACAATTTGATTTTCTTTTGGCGTTAATATATTTTCTTTCTCAAAAATTGATTTTGCTCTTATGCTGCTAACAATGTAGGGAAGTACGGAGTTAGATACATAGTTACCTGAGGAAATCAAACTTTGTAAACCACTTTCCAGATCCTTTAATGTATCACTTTTAAGACAGAAACCGTCTGCTCCCATTTTTAATGTTTCAAAAGAACGATTGGCATATTCCAAATGTGTAAGTACTATAATTTTAGCCGTGGGGAATTTTTCTTTTAACAAATGATATGGGTTATTTTTAATATCATAAACAGGAAGTAATTGCGTAATAATAATGTCAACTCCTACTGGGGGTTTTTTAAAAAAAGAGAGTAGATCATTATGTTTAGATACTACAAAGAAAGAATTATCACCGACAATAAAGTCAGTAATTCTATCCAATAAGTTATTATCCTCATCTATTAAAGAGATTTTATTCATTACTTTTGAAGGATTTAATACTGGAATTCATAATTCTCCTGAAAATTTCTTCCAAATGCTCCTCACTTTTAAATCCGGCTAACCTAGCCAAATCAGATAAGGTATGATTTTCTAAATAATTAACCTTTAGTTTTTCAACAACGAAAGTTACCCTTAAAAAATTTAAATAGTCATTGAAACTTATTTCATTGTATTCATGTAAATAATATAAAATTTCCAATTCGTCAATCTCCACTTCTTTGCTTAACTGGGTAAGATTAAAATTTTTGTTCAAATAAGAATCAGCATGCCGTTCCCATAAAATTAGTTTTTGATTAATTTTTGAAGAATCAAATAGATAGTTCCGTTCATCTTTATCAATGGCATCAACCGTTGGTTTAAAAACTTTCTTACTGATGGGAACACCCAAGGAAATTAAAGGAAACTTATATATCAGATACGCAAAAAAAAGTAATAAAACCTGATTAAAAACTATAAAAATAGGATTAATGTACGATTGTTCGACGACAGGAAAAAAGGCATTACAGAATATAAAAAACCTAAATAAAGCATTTAAGGTAAATACCAACAATATATTGGTTAACCACTTATAAAGGTCTTCTTTTGATTTTTCTACGAATCCTTTTCTTTTAAAATCACTTAATAACCGACTGGATAAAAAAACGACTAAGAAAAATAAAAATATTTTAAATAAATAATTCAAACTAAATAGTTTAAATAAAAAACTATCCCTTAATTGAAAAGGATAAATATTCAATAGTGTAATATCTACATTCAATGGCGCTATAACAACGGACAAATAAATCGTTAAAATCGTTGTGCAAAATAAAATCAGATATGCTATGAAATATTCCCTTTTTGAAATTTTATTACCTAAGACGGATTGAATATAAAAAAAGAACCATAATAGATAAGTTTGAAAGAACATATGAAAAATACATCCAAGAACATAGAATTTATTAATATCAAATTCGAATAAAAACCGGACTAACGGACCGAATGAAAAAGAAATAAAAAAAATACCCAAATAATTACCCGAAGTAGATGTCTTGATGTTTTTGACAATGAGCCATAACCCTATCAAAAAATAGATTAAGAAAAAAGGGAGACTTAAATAAAATAATTCCATTAGTAAATCATTAAAAAAATGTATTAATTATTTGATAATATATACTATCTGTCAAAAGAAATTAAGGTTCCTGAAGTTTTCCAATTTGAGGTACTCAATTCATATTTCCATTCTGAACCAGTAGGCAGGTTGTCTATTTCATACGTATTCAAACCAGCATTCCCTTCTTGCACGATGGAACGCACTAATCTTCCTGAAAAATCAAAGATTTTTAACATCACCGAGGTACTGACAGGCAAATAATAAGGAATATTCACCTTTTCCATAAACGGATTAGGATAAGGATTCAGCACAATGGGTGATTTAACTGTTTTTTCAGTAAAGGCGATGTTCACCGGCAAGGTTCTTTCTCCAATATATGCTTCTGAGCGGGTAATTCTATCTCCTATCTGAATCATATCAGCTATTTCACCCCTTTGCAATACTTTAAATGGAAGCGATAAAACCATGGATTCAGGTATCATTTTCGATGCCCAGCTCAGCGTTAACAACCCCTCCTCTTCAAATACACCCATCATGGACAGCAGGATGCTGTCGGTAAGTAAAGATTCAAATTGTAACTTTTTAGGGTCATATTGCAACGTGAATTGCATACCTTCAGCTTGTAAAGACGGATCGGCATAAATAGTAAGAGGGTAAGTTTCCCCTGGCATCAACACCTTGTTCTCCGTTTGCAGCACAAAATCTTGTTGTTCCCGCGTGTCTCCTAAACCTGAACCATTGGCAACGGCATTTCCATTTACATCGCCAATTTTTATACCATAAAAATGAACTTCTTCGGTACCATTCAGGTCATTGATATTCACAATTTCAGGAAACTGATAAGGACTGGCCTCTTTTTTGAAGGTAAAATTAGCATCGATGAATCGCCAGCTTTTATTTCCCTTGAATTCCTTATCGACACCCAATATAATCTTGCGCAATTGTAGCATATCTAAGATAGAAATACTACCCGATTTATTGACATCGGCGGCTATAAGTTCATAAGGATTCTCTATTTTCTTGGTATTCAACACATGCTTTTGAATCAATAGCAAATCGAAGGTAGAGACACCGTTTAGCGGATTTTTATTTAACTCTGGAAAGACGGTATAATCTCCCCCATTATCAAGTCCTGAAAACTTAAACAGACCGTCATTTCGGGTATTGACTATTTTATCCCCTGACAGACCTGAAACCTGCACTTCCACCCCTTCGATGAACTGCTTATTAATCGTTTTTATAATCCCTGCCAGGGTACCTGAACAAGGACCAAAACCGATGGGCAACACCTCAATGCTTATCGAATCAATCGCACTATAACAAGTTTTTGAACCAGGTATGAACGATTGAAATACATATTTTACTGTTAATACCGTGTCTTCCTCATGATATAATTGTTCTAAAACGGCTTCATTACCGAAAGCATTGACTGCATTTCCGTTCAGTCCACCTTGGATCAAACCATACGTTGCCTTCCAGCTGAATTTCGCAGAAGGATTTTCCGGAGAAGCCAACACACTTAATACCAATGGTTTGTCGGCACAAATGTCCTTTGCATTGATGACAAGCTTTGGTGGTGCTGGCTGGATGTCCACCTTAATGAACTGGCTGGCACTTTGATTGCACAAGGAACTGGAAGAAACTATCTTAATGGAATCGGTCAGGATAGCTACCGACGTATTATTCCAAACTGCTTCAATCTTTCCATTTCCGTTTCCATTCTGGTAAGACCATACGTAAGTAATGTCTTTAGAGGAAAAAGCGGGTACGAAAGAGAATTTTTCATTACTACAGAGAGAAACAGAACTTATGGGATTTAAAAGTTGAGGTTGACCCGATTGGACTACAACAGGTAAAATAACCTTACATTCACTATTCAAAGGTTTCAGTCCAACAGCATAAGTCCCTGCATTTACCTTTTCAGGGGTTGCGGTATTTTCATAAGAAACCGTATACAAAGAACCAAATAAATTGGTCATTTTTGATTTCAAATCGACCGTCAAGGGTGGACAGGAGATAAAAGGAGCAACCGTTGGGACATCTAATTGATGTTTTACTATAATCGTTTTGGAGGATTTACAACCTTTG
>JAJTER010000029.1 GCA_021299835.1 Saprospiraceae bacterium
TAGAAAATATCATTTTGCAATTTAATGATGAGGGAAATTATTCCTACGAAGGAACATTAAATTACAAAGAAGCGGGGAAATTTAAAGTTAGCAGTAACAGCCTCTTTCTAACCACTCAATCAAAGGAAGAAAAAGAACTGCACATAGAATCTTTGAATAGTAAAAAACTGGTTTTACTAATGGAAGATTCCGGAAAAACACGAAAAATGGTTTTCAGTAAGACCTTTAATTGAAGGTATATTCAACGTTTTGAAAAGGGAGTAAATGGTTTTGATTCCCTTTTCAATTTACATCTATGTATTATTTTTTTTGAACCGTGGACGTGAATATGCCTAAATTTCCTCCAATGCCCATATCAATGAGAATTCCATCAGAAGTAATTTGAATATTGTCAACCGATAATTGATCAATTTTACTTTTCATCCTAAAACCAGTGGCCAACGGATATTCATTCAACTGCTTTTCAAGTTCTTTTTTAGTATCATTTAGATTCAGTGTCAGATAAAAATTTATATTTTCCTGAATCATCTTTTTCAAATTACTTTTTAAAATCCAACCAGCTAATCCCAAAATAATTAACATCTTCAACGGTAACAGATTTTTTTCCGCTAGAAAATGTTTGGCCCCCCACTTGTTTTAAAGTGAGTGATTTTGTTTCTGAGAATGGTAATTTAGTTCGGAGTACAAGAATGGTACGCTGACTTTCACCCAAGACCTGGGCGTAATCTGGTATCTTGGTTACCCCATTCGTCATAGGTTTTTCTCCAATATTAAGCTGTGGTTTTGCCGAAAGAGAAAGATATGTCTGAATAGAATCTCCTTGAATAACCATTGGTGACATGGTTACTTTATTTGGATTAACCAATAACCAGGCTTTATATTCTTCAGAAACTGACAGCACCCTTGTAATAGAACTCCAGGCGCTGGCAACGATAGCTTTTAGATCGAAATAAGTAGCGGTCATTTCATCTATCTGCTTGCCCAGATAGGATTTTGAATTATTTAAAATGACATCTGCTAACGAACCAAGAGGTATATTCATACCTGCTACTTGCGCAACGGGCTTTTTAATCCAAACATAATGAGTGAGATCTGTTTGTGTTTTCAACGTCCAGTCCTTCGCTATTTTAAAACTGGTTTTTGCCTCCAGCTCTATTTCTCCCGAGGCGCTGACATTGGTAACCATGGCATCATAAATTACTTGTATAGTCAGAGGTATTTTATATCTGATTTCATTCTCCTTACCACTCAACCTTATTGGATTCCTTTTATATACCTTAACTTTCATCCTGTCCCCGTCATTAAAATCTTTGTCTTCATATAATAATCCTGTCAATTGACTATTAATGATTGTTTCTAAAACTGCCAACTTCAGATTCACCGGAATATTTAGTTTTGAAACAGGTAATGGAATAAGTGCAGTATTATATTGAGGAGTAGGAGATACTAATTCTTTTTGCCCCGAGCAACCCATTATTATAAATACCGTTAATAGAAAAGTAAAAAATAGATTTAGGCGAGTCATTTTATTGATTTTTGTTGCAATTGTAGTAATTTGTTCTTTCATTGTGGTAAAAGTACCTTTAAATTTTTTGCAATTTCTACTTAAAAAAATGATTATGTTACCTAAAATGCGACAAGTAAAATGGTTAAGTTTTCTCCTTTTACTGGTATTAACTAGTTTTGGATTAGACGCTCAGAAGAAAAAACCAGTTTCCTCTACCATTCCTCAAAAAGAAGTACCATCGGTTAACTTTCCTGAAAGTTCCTTCAATGCGCTGAGCTGGCGTTCCATAGGGCCATTTAGAGGAGGTAGATCAGCGGCAGTATCCGGTGTTGTCGGAAAGCCAAATCTTTATTATTTTGGCTCGACAGGTGGAGGTGTTTGGAAAACACAAGATGCTGGTCAGACCTGGGAAAATATTTCAGATAAATATTTTGGTGGATCCGTTGGATCTATTGCCGTATCTGAAAGTGACCCTAATGTGATTTATGTTGGTGGTGGTGAGGTTACAGTACGTGGTAATGTTTCTTATGGTTATGGTATGTGGAAAAGTGCCGATGCCGGAAAAACCTGGCAAATGGCCGGATTGCCTGAGTCAAAACATATTCCAAGAATTAAAATACATCCTAAAAATCCAGACTTAGTATATGCTGCCGTTTTAGGTGATTTGTTCAAATCCAGCGCAGAAAGAGGCGTTTATCGTTCAAAAGACGGCGGCAAAAATTGGGAAAAAATTCTTTTTGCCAATGCCGATGCTGGCGCGGTAGATTTAGTAATAGATCCGGGAAATGCCAGAATTTTATATGCTGCCACCTGGAGAGTAAGAAGAACGCCTTATGATTTGTCAAGCGGTGGCGAAGGCTCAGATTTATGGAAAAGTACAGATGGTGGTGACAACTGGACAAAAATTTCAGCTAACAAAGGCCTGCCTAAAGGTCCGTTGGGTATTATGGGAATTACCGTTTCTCCCGTTAATTCTGAAAAGTTATTTGCTATCATTGAAGCCAATGACGGAGGCGTTTATCGCTCTGATAATGGCGGAGATTCCTGGGTTAGAACCAATGAAGAGAGGAATTTAAGACAACGCGCCTGGTATTATACCAGAATTTATGCAGACACCAAAAATGAAGAAGTTGTTTATGTGCTCAATGTAAACTATCACCGATCAGGTGATGGTGGAAAAACGTTCAATACGAGCAATGCACAACATGGTGATCATCACGATTTATGGATTTCCCCAGATGATTCAAATAAAATGATTATCGGCGATGATGGCGGAGGTCAGGTTTCGATAGATGGAGGTACCAACTGGACAACCTATCATAATCAACCTACTGCCCAATTTTATCGCGTTATCACAGACAATCATTTCCCTTACAGAATTTATGGTGCACAACAAGATAACTCTACCCTGAGAATTTACCATCGTACGGAAGGATCAGAAATTGGAGAAAGAGATTGGGAAGAGACCGCAGGAGGTGAATCAGCTCATCTTGCTGTTGATCCCAACGATAATGAAATCGTTTATGGAAGTAGTTATGGTGGCCTGTTAGAAAGAGTTAACCATAGAACGAAGCAAAACCAAACCATCAATGTTTGGCCAGATAATCCTATGGGTTATGGTGCGGAAGGATCAAAATACAGATTCCAATGGAATTTCCCTGTATTCACATCTCCAAATAATCCTAAAAAACTCTACGCAGCGTCACAACATTTACACGCATCAGAAGACGGCGGACGTTCCTGGACCACAATTAGTCCGGACTTAACAAGAAATGATGTGTCCAAAATGAAAAGTTCCGGAGGCCCAATTACTCAGGACAATACGAGTGTCGAATATTATTGTACTGTTTTTGCCGCCTTGGAATCTCCTTCACAACCTGGTCTTCTTTGGGCAGGTTCCGATGACGGTCTCATTCATGTTAGTAAAGATAACGGCGCAAATTGGGAAAATGTAACACCGGCAGGTATGCCTGAATGGATGATGATTAATTCCATTGAACAAGACCCATTCCACAAAGGTGGCTTATATGTTGCAGGTACGCGCTATAAATCAGGTGATTATACTCCATATTTATACCATACTACCAATTATGGCAAATCGTGGGACCTAATTACGGCGGGCATTGATAAAAATCATTTTACCCGGGTAATACGTGCTGACCCCAAAAAGGAAGGCTTACTATATGCAGGAACTGAATCGGGAATGTATATTTCTTTTGACAATGGTACGTCTTGGAAACCATTCCAGCTGAATTTACCCATTGTTCCAATCACAGATTTAGCTATTAAAAATGATAATTTAATTGCGGCTACTCAAGGAAGGGCATTCTGGATTATTGACGATTTAACACCTCTACATCAGCTAAATAAAGATGTTTCTACCGCTGAAATGCATTTGTTCAAACCTATGCCAAGCTATAGAATGGAAGGAGGCCCCGGATGGCGCGGAGCCAATACGAAAACAGCTGGTGCCAATCATCCCGGGGGTGTTATGGTTCATTTCAATCTGAAGGAAGTGCCGGCTGATTCTATCGTTGTAAAACTTTCATTTCATGAAGCCAATGGCAAATTAATTAAAGAATTTGCTACCAATTCAAAAGAAAGAATGGATAAGCTAACAGATTTAAAGGCAGGTGGAAATCGCTTTGTCTGGAATATGCAATATCCAGGCGCCTTAAGGTTTGATGGCATGATCCTTTGGGCTGCTGCATTAAATGGTCCTAAAGCAGTTCCCGGAACCTACAAAGTGGTGTTAACTTTAGGTAAAATTCAACAAGAACAAACCTTTGAAATAGTTAAAGACCCTCGCTCTGAGTCAACTGTGGAAGATTATGCAAAACAATTCAGTTTCCTTATTGACATTCGAGATAAGGTAACAGAAGCTCATCAGGCTATCCTTGATATAAGAGAAACCAGAAAGCAAATTAATCATCTTAAATCTATCTGGAAAGATGATCCTGAAATGAAATCGCTCATTCAAAAAGCGAACGACATCGATAAAGAGATTACCAGAATTGAAAATGAACTTTATCAGACAAAGAACAAAAGTGGTCAGGATCCTTTAAATTATCCTATCAAACTGACAAACAAACTTGCTCACGTAGGAAGCATTACCAATCGTGGTGATTTTCCTCCAACCCAGCAAGCCATGCAAGTAAAAACAGAGTTAAGCAAACAGATTAACGCTGAATTGCAAAAATGGGAAACCATAAAATCTGCTGATATGGAAACCTTTAATTCATTAGTGAAAGAAAAAGGAATAGATGTTTTAAAACTTAAAAAGGAAAACAAAACTTCTTGATTCTTGTTAGTTATGGGAAATAGGAATTTTCCTATTTCCCATACTACTTAACAAAACATCATGTTCGGATTATTCAAAAAAGACCCTTTAGTGAATCTGCAAAAATCTTACAATCAATTACTTGAAGAAGCAATGCAATTGCAGAGAAAAGGGGATATTAAAGGTTATGCTGCAAAGATGGCCGAATCAGAGATAGTAATGAATGAAATTGAAAAGATAAAAAAAGGATAAGATTAACGGATAAACTTTAATCTTTCTCCTTTCACATCTTCATTTATTTGGCCGTCGTGCCAAACTAAGTTTCCATTAACCAAGGTGGTCAAAACGGTTCCTTTCATGGTTTTTCCTAGTAATGGGCTCCATTTGCAGTGGTAAGCAATATTTTCAGCGGTTATCTGATATGGAACATTAATATCTACGATAGCTACATCAGCTGCGAATCCTTCTTCTATATATCCTCTATTTTTTATGCCAAAACACTCCGCTGGAGAATGGCTCATTTTCTCAACGATTTTTTCCAGAGTAATCAAACCTTTGTGATAAAAATCAAGCATTATTTGAAGACTGTGTTGTACCAAGGGAACACCGGAAGGGGCTGAAAAATAATTCTGCTGCTTTTCAGCAAAAGTATGGGGCGCATGATCTGTAGCGATAATATCCAGTTTATCAGTTAACAATCCTTGCAATAAGGCCGTTTGGTGATCTACTGATTTAATAGCAGGATTACATTTGATTAAACTTCCTAATGACTCATAATCATTACTATTAAAATAAAGATGATGCACACAAACCTCAGAAGTTATTCTTTTTTCCTTCAACGGAATAGTATTATTAAAAAGTTTTAATTCATCCGCAGTTGAAATGTGTAGTATGTGTAATCTGGTGCCGTAAGATTTAGCCAGAGATACGGCCATTTCTGACGATAACAGACAAGCTTGAACGGAACGGATCTCAGGGTGATAAGCCATCGGAATTTCTTCCCCGTAGGATGCCAGAAAAGCCGCTTCATTTCGTTTAATGGTTTGCTCGTCCTCGCAATGAGTTGATATTAAGATAGGTATTTCTGAAAATAAAGTATGTAAAGCGGTAGGATGATCAACCAACATATTACCTGTACTGGATCCCATGAAAATTTTAACACCACAAACTTCGTCAGAAATCGCTCTTAAAACCTCCTCTACATTGTCATTGGTTGCTCCCATAAAAAAAGAGTAATTAGCCACAGAATTAGCAGCGCCAATGGCATATTTTTGTTCGAGTAACTCTTTAGTAATAGCGGGAGGTTTAGTATTTGGCATTTCCATAAACGAGGTTACACCGCCCATAACCGCGGCTTTTGCCTCTGAATAAATATTTGCTTTGTGGGTTAAACCGGGTTCTCTAAAATGTACCTGGGTGTCGATAATACCAGGAATTAAGTGTTTTCCCGTTCCATCTATTTCTATATCGGCAGAATGACCAATGGCTGTAGCTATTTTGTCAATTATCCCATCCTTAATGTAAACATCTGCTATTCTATTTGTTCCCCTATTCACCACTTGAACATCACGAACGATAACTGAAGGTTGACTCATTTGTTTTTTATTTCAAAGATAGGTCAAAAAGCAAAATGAGAACAGGGCAGATAAGCACTAAATTTCATAAATTTGTAAAATTTTTAACTTTTGAACATGCAACACAAGAACCTGTTAGACCATAAAATCGGCATGTTAGGTGGAGGACAATTAGGGAAAATGTTAGCGATTGAAGCTGCCAACTGGCATTTACCCATCTATATCCTGGATAAGGACCAGCAATTCCCTGCCGTTCCTTATGCACCTTTTTTTCAAGCAGGTGATTTTAAAAATTTTGATGATGTTGTTCAATTTGGAAAAAAAGTAGATATTTTAACTATAGAAATAGAACAAATTAATGTTGATGCCCTTTTTTATTTAGAGAATGAAGGTGTTAAGGTTTATCCCAAACCATCTACTGTTAAGGTTATCCAAGATAAAGGATTACAGAAAATGTTTTATCAGGAACGAGACATTCCGACCGCAGGATTTCAGCTATTTGATGATGGAAAAGAAATTTTAGAGGCTTTAAAAAGTAAGCAAATAAGCTTCCCATTTGTCCAAAAATCAAGAAAAGATGGTTACGATGGAAAAGGTGTTGTAGTAGTTTCCAATGAAAATGATATTACAAACCTCTTGGATTGCCCTAGTATTATAGAAGAGAGAATAAACATAAAAACCGAAATAAGCATCCTCGTAGCAAGATCAGCCTCTGGTGAACTAATACATTATGAACCCGTTGAACAACACTTTAATCAGGAAGCTAATTTAGTATCCTTTTTGATTTGTCCCGCTGAACTTGACAAAGGCACTTTATCTAAAATGAATGAAATTGCTTCCTTAATAGCTATTGATTTAGACTTAGTAGGCTTACTGGCTATTGAATTCTTTTTAGATACTAACGATGATATATTTGTTAATGAGGTGGCTCCGCGACCACATAATAGTGGCCATCATACCCAGAATAGTTGCGAAACCTCGCAATTTGAACAGCATTTAAGAGCCATATTAGATTTGCCTCTTGGATCAACAAGACAACACAGCATTGGAGCTATGGTAAACATCGTCGGAGAAACTGGATTTGCTGGAAAAACGAAATACGTTGGTATTGAGGAATGTATGAAAATAGAAGGTGCGCATTTACACTTGTACGGAAAAACAGAAACAAGACCATTTAGGAAAATGGGGCATATAAATATTGCTGATAAGGACAGAAAAAAGGTATTAGAGAACATTGATAAAATAAAAAGCACCTTAAGAGTAATTTCCTAAGGTGCTTTAAGGTTAAAAAAATAACCCCGTTTTTATCTGGATTCTCCTAAAATGATATTTCAAGATACTTTCTGTTTGAAAAATTTGCCACCCCCTGCCAGGTGTATTATCTATGTAGCTTAGGTTTTGATACAAATAACCTATTTCTAACATAAGACTCGTTTTGTTTTGTAACTTCCTGGAAATACTCGCTCCTGAGTAAAAACGAGGCCCCAGGCCATTACTACCCCACCCAGTTTGAAGTCTGCTCCCTCCTATACCTATACCCACATCTGCCACCCCGGAAAAACGCCAGTTTTTAGTCTCATCCCTTAAAAAATATCTAAGTTCAGATAATAAACTAATACCATATAAACCGTCCAGGGGTTTGAATTGGGTGTAGGCAATCCCACCACCAAGGGACCATTTGGGAGAGAGAACCTTTCCCATTTTATACTCGAAGCCGGTACTTAAAAGAGCGCCTCCGTTCAAATAATAACCATAACCCAACGAAAACTGACCTAACATAAAACCTTTTTTCTCTGAGGATGGAGAAGGAACAAGGTCCTGACTCTTTAAAGAATAAGAAATAACAGTTAAAAAAAAGACTTGTAAAAGAAATCCCCTTTTAATCATTTGTTTTAGATTTTATATTACTTAGAAGTTCCCATTTAGCAGGATTTTTATAGCTAAATTGCCAAATCCCCTCTTCGCCTGTAATAACGGCTATTTTATCTTCTTCCAGTACAATGATATCCACAGCGGAGAACGATTTATCTTGATAAATTAAATTTTTATCCAGTGCATTTAAATCTTTGGTGTCGTATAATTTGATTCCTCTATCATCTTCACAAATAAATAAAAGTCCCTGATTAATGGACAACCCAATTGGATGATACAAGGGATAACTTTTGATGAGTTTAGGATTTCTTACATCAGAAATATTAATAACATCTAATTGATTTAGAAAACCTTCACACTCTGTACCGCCTCTGAGAGTTACAAAAGCTGTTTTTCCATCGCTAACCACAGGATCGCAAGCTCTCCAATGCTCGAAGGTTGACAAAAGCTGTGGTTTTTCAGGATTATCGATACCATAAATATACATTCCGTTTTGAGAACCAATGAGTAATAAACCTTCGAAAGGATAAATAGTCTCTATATTCCAGCCGACATTCTGAGTACTTACTTGCTTAGTAACGCCATTATCTTCCAGCTTAAATGCCGAAAGATTACTTGTGCTAACGGTATAAAGGAGGCCTTGATTCATGGTAAAACGAGCCGTTGAACCTCCGATACCAACGGTCCCGGAAGGTGTTTTAAGACCTGAAGTCAAGCTATTATTGTCTCTGGTCCATATTACATTTCCTTCAAAAAAACTATTTCCTGAATTTTCAGAGCAAGGAAAAGTCTCCGTAACACCAGCCGCTTTATAGGCTACTAATAAACCCAGTTTTTCATCTTTACCATAACTTGGAAAAGCATTTTCCAGTCTGTAAATTTCCTTTACATCCAGAGGATTTTTCAAATCGAGGACAACTAAATCAATATAACTATCCGCATAAAGTAAGCCATTTCTAACGGCAAGGTCTGAATTACCGGGTATTTTAAGAAAGGAAATAAATTTAGGATTTGCAGGAACCTTATTATCAACCACATGAATACCAAGGTCTGGTTCATTTATTAACAAATAGTCTCCGTAAACGTAAATTTTTCCCGTTGTCACCAACTCTTTGGAAACAGACGCTGCTACTTTTTGCCTAAGTACCTCCG
The DNA here is from genome assembly GCA_021299835.1 of Saprospiraceae bacterium. Classification (GTDB taxonomy): domain Bacteria; phylum Bacteroidota; class Bacteroidia; order Chitinophagales; family Saprospiraceae; genus BJGN01. Next base: position 9,386 of record JAJTER010000029.1, read on the forward strand.
GTTTTACAAAAACAGGATCGAAACGTTGATAAGTATATACATTTTCACAAGTATCCTTTAAACAAGAGTTTAAGGAAAACAACAAGGAAAAAACTATAAAAACAAAACTCGCATTTTTCATTTTATGAGTATTTAACGATAAATTAAATGAATATCTGTTTTAATAACGTCAAATAAAAAAAATGCGTTGGCTCTAAACCAAAAAAAGTTAAAATCTTTTTGAATATTTTGGAAAAGAGATCATAGAAAAGGGATAATTTCCACCAAGATTTACCCCATAATCTGAAAGTTCCTTACCTGATAATGAATTAAATGCAATAAGTTTATCTGCTGGAACCTGCTTTAATTGAGGAAGCCAGTGTTTTACAAATTGTCCATTATGATCATATTTTGAAGATTGCGTCTGAATATTAAAAGAACGATCCTCTCTGGGGTCACTCCCTACGCCTGCCACGTAATTCCAATTACCATAATTACTGCATACATCGTAATCGATTAAAACAGATTCAAAATATTCAGCACCTAAAAGCCAGTTAATTTTAAGGTCTTTGGCTAGAAAACTCGCAACAACTTGCCTCCCACGATTAGACATAAAGCCGGTACTATTAAGTTCCTTCATGTTGGCATCAATAAAAGGAACGCCCGTATTACCATCTGCCCATTTTTGAAAAGATTCAAAATTTGTCTTAAAAGAATGTGTTTCAAGATCTCTGGTACCACCAATCTGGAATATTTTGCTTTTGTACTTTTTTCCCATTAATCTAAAAAAATCACGCCAAAGCAGTTCAAAAATCAACCAATAAGTACTTTCGTTGGCCATTCTTTCCTTTTCAAATCTTCGTATTTCATGATAAATCATTTTAGGAGATAAACAACCAATAGCTAACCAGGCAGAGAAGCGAGAAGAAAAATTTCTACCTAACATTCCATTTCTGGTTTCTTTATATTTCAGAATACCTTCTGTCTCCCATAGATAATCGTGTAATCTTTTAAGAGCCGCTGTTTCACCTCCTTCAAATCCAGATTTATCAATGTTATCTACATCAATAAATCCCAATTTTTCCATAGTAGGTATTTCCCCTGCGTTTATTGGAACAGAAATAGGACAGAACTGTATAATAGGCGTTGGGAAAGGATCTCTTACTGGAATAATTCTTTCGACTTCCTTTCTAAATTGAGAAAAAATATCAGGTGTATGCGTAACCGGAAAGGGTAAGTCAGCGGTGTAATAGAGCATTTTACCTCTGAAATACAATAATTCTTTACCTTCCTGCCAAAGCAACTTTTCCAAATTGTCCTGAACTTTAACCTCCTCTTCCGTTCTTTCCCTGTTGCAATAAATAGCTGTAGCCTTAGTTTGATTAGCAATATTAATTAAAATATTTTCTGTGTGGCCTACTCTCACAATTAAATCAGAGCCAAGTTTCTTTAAATTCAACCGCAAATCCTGAATGCTCTCCAATAAAAACTTCATTCTGAACTTACCAATTTTAGGAAATTCAAAAGAGGTTTTTCCAAAAATTTGCCTTTCGTCTAAAACAAAAACGGGAATGACTTCTTTAGACTGTCGTATAGCCTCAAAAAGCGCCTCATTATCATGCAACCTTAAATCTTGTCTAAACCAAACAATTACCCTTTCCCTAAGCATAAAATTATATTAGTTAAAAATCTTTTAGTTAAACAACAATCCCTAAGGTATGTTTTTAAAGATGAAATAAATTAATCCTAATAAAATGATTTATATTGGGACATAAAAATCTACAAAAATGCCAAAGTCACTTTTTAGTATCAACCTTATAGCTCTAACCCTTATCCTAACAGTGAATTTTTTGCGAGCACAGGAACATGCTGCTTATTTAATTTTTAACAATAAAGGTGAAAAAGTAGATTATGAGCAAGTAAAGAAAAAATCTGCTGAAAATGAGGTGGTTTTTTTTGGTGAACTTCATAATAATCCAATTTCTCACTGGTTACAATTAAAATTAACTTCCGATCTTTTTGACCTTAAAGATGGCAAATTAATTTTGGGTGCTGAGATGTTTGAAACAGATGATCAATTAGTTATGGATGAATATTTATCGGGAAAAATTAATGTTAAAAATTTTGAAGAGGAAGCTAAACTCTGGGATAACTACAGCACGGATTATAAACCATTGGTAGAATTTGCCAAAACAAAAAAAATATCTTTTAAGGCGACCAATGTACCCCGACGATATGCTAATCTGGTTTTCAGAACTGGCTTAGAAGGCCTTATGGAACTTAATGAGTTAGCAAAAGCTCAATTTTTACCCCCTCTACCCATTCCACTGGATTTAACATTACCAACCTATAAAAAAATGATAACTATGATGGGTAATCATGGGAGTAATACGTCCGATAATATGGTTAAAGCGCAGGCCATCAAGGACGCCACCATGGGTTACTCCATTTCTACCGCTTTAAAACCAAATCACCTATTTATTCATTTTAATGGAGCTTATCATTCAGACGAAAAAGAAGGTATTCTTTGGTACCTTAATAAATATAAACCCAATCTGAAAATTTTAACCATAAGTACCGTGGAACAAGACAAAATAGATGTTTTAGATCCCGAAAATTTTAATAAAGCAGATTTCATTCTGGTTGTTCCAGAAAAAATGACTAAAACGTATTGATTTGGAAAAAATACTCCTTTTTATTGTATTGATTTTGTTTAATGCATGTGGAAATACACAATATCCTCAAGGCAAAATTCTTTATGAAAATTTCTGTGTGAGTTGTCACATGCCAGATGGTAAAGGATTAAAATCACTTATTCCAACCTTAGTTAAAGCGGATTATCTACTTGAAAACCCCTTAAAAACGGCCTGCATCATTCGATATGGGCTAAAAGACACCATAATGGTAAATGGGAATCAATATACTCAAGAGATGGCAGCCATCACCGTATTATCAGATTTTGAAATTGCAAATATTATGAATTATATTCATTCATCGTGGGGTAATGACATGCCATTTGTTACCTTAGCTCAAGTAAAAGAAGCATTGGACAGTTGTACTATTGAGTAATGTTCAAAAAATTATATTGAATTACAGATTTACTCGTTATTTTTGATAAATAATCTGATGTTAGATCGGAAAACATACTACTATGAAAATTAAATTTGCCATTAAATGGTTGTTTGTTGGATTGCTTTGTAGCTACATGGCAAATATAAATGGACAATCCAACGTTGGAAACCAAAATACATCCTTAATTAAGGGAGCGGACACCATTTTTGTATGTGATACTGATCTTCAGGTAAATTTACAGTCCATCCCCGCCGTTTATTACAAATGGTCTCCAACCAACTTATTTAATGATGCAACCGCGGCAAACCCAACGATCCGCCCAATTCAATCTGGATGGGTATATTTAACTGCTTTAGTAAATGGAACGGTATTAAAAGATTCCACGTATTTATCCATCGTTAAACCCATTTTAACTAAAGGAACTTTCAACGTCACTCCCATTTGTGCTGGAACGCCTCTTTTATTACCCATTCAATCCAATGCGGGAAACCAGGGAATTTCGTGGACTACCGATATAAAGACAGATATTTTAGATAACGGAAGCGCAATCATTTATCCTAATACAACGGGCATTGCCACAGTAAGCCAGCAAATTGGCAAATGTAACTCACTAGTTACCTTCAATTATTCGGTAAAAGAAACGCGCGTAAATATAATCTCAGAAAAGGACACCATTGAAATTTGTAAAGGAACTAAACTAACTTTAAAAGCAGGAACAAATACTGGCCTAACGAGTAGTATTAACTGGCTACCTAATGACAAGTACATTGACAATGCCAAAGGTGGTACTGTAAAAGTAGATCCGATAGTTTCGACCACCTACATAGCCACCTTTATCCAGGACGGGTGCACAGTGAAAGATTCAATTAGAATCAGAGTAGATTCACTACCCTCAAAATTAATTATCTCCAAAGATGAAAATAAAGAGCAATACTGTCAGGGAACCATAGTGAAATTAACTTCCCCAGTCTATAATCCAGCAGAATACCCTGATATAAAGCATAGTTGGTTTCCAACTAAAGGATTTGAATCACCTGATTCGCTTTACAACTTAGTAATTACAACCATCGATAGCATTATTTTATTTAGGGCTACTTCAAACCATGCCTGCAGAGATACCCAACCAGCTATCATTCCAGTGATAAAACCAAAAAATCTTACCCTTACCCCAAAAGATACGACCATTTGTATTGGCGAAAAAGTTACTATGAATTTATCTTTTGAAGGTCCCGGTGAGATAACATGGGAACCTGAAGACGCCGTATCATGTAAGGGATGTAAAAATCCTACGCTATTTTTAACACAATCGAAAGAAATAAAGGCGACGGTAAAAGAAAAGGACTGTCCAACAACCATAACGGCAAAAATAAATGTCATACCAGCTCCATCCATTGGTTTTAATACTAAAACAACCATTTGCAGAGGAGAAGAAATACAACTTTTAGTATCTAATGACCCATTGGTAACTTACACGTGGAGTTCATCCACTGATCCTACATTCACCTCTGTAAATCCGTTAATTAAAGTAAAACCAACCGTCAATACCGTATATACTGTAAAAGCGCAAGCGGGAATTTGCGCTCCAACGACAGCCTCAATAACGATTGCCGTGATACAACCATCTACAGTAAGTGTCCCGGCGAATCTAACCATTTGTCCCGGGGTTCCAGTTAACCTGGAAGCGACGGGTAATGCAGTACTTGGTGTGGATCAACAATATAAGTGGTCATATAACAATCAAACCGTTTTAGGTCCTAAACTTGCCTTACAAGGACTCACTACCACCACTACATTTATAATGGATTATACCTATGGTCCAAATTGTGGGGCGGATAGAAAATCTGTCACAGTTACTGTGGCTGCCCTACCAAGACTTTCAAATTTTAAAATTGAACCCATTGAAGCGAACACTTCCGGCGTTCCTTTGGGGGAAAAAGTTACCATACTTGCTAATCTGACGCCCTTAAATCTTCCAGGTATAACCTATACCTGGAAGGCAAATGGTAAAGATATTCCAGGTTCCACCCCATTATTAGAACATGTTCCTACGGAAAATCCTACTACCTACACGCTCATTGTTAAGAATGCCACAGGTTGTGAATCAACGTTTAGTTCACCCCCGATACCCGTTTTAGCACCCGTGTTTGATATCCCTAATGCATTCACACCAGACGGCGACGGAGTTAACGATTTCTTTAACGTGGTGTTCAGAGGGAAAATAGAAATTACTAAGTTTAACGTATTTAACCGTTGGGGACAGACCGTGTATAAAAACGAAACGCCTACCACAGGCTGGGATGGCAGGTTTAATGGCACTGATTCACCAAGTGATATTTATGTTTACTACATCATCATTAAATTTCCTGACGGTAAGGAGTTTATTAAAAAAGGAGATTTGACCTTATTCAGATAGTTTGAACCTAAACGTGTCTAAAATATCCTTTTTTAAGGCTAATAATTTTTCTTTTTGAGCTTCCTCAAGCTTTAAAAATCGATTATGTCCAGTTTTGATGGCTTGTTTTTCCCTAAAGTAAATAGAAAAATAAGCCATTAATCCCAGGGAGAGTGCTATGGATATGACTAAAATGGACAAATAAGCTGAAAGAATAATGGTAATAATCAGGTATAGTAACGATACGCCAAAAGCTGCACCAAAGCGAACGGGAGATTTGAACGACAAGTGTTTTATTTTATTTTTGACTACCCAATCTGCAAAATAAGTCATTGGAAAAACAAAAATAGTTCCAATCAAAGAGGTCAGATGAAAAATGGGAAAGAAGCTAACCCAGGAAGATTTGACCTGTAGCGAAATAACTTTATCACTAAGATTATATTTTTCTAATAAATCCAGATAAGCCCTAACTTTAAGTTTTGTGTTATCTTTTAGGCTTTGGCTTGCTTCCTCATTCCAAAATTGAGCCACTTTTCTTTCCATCTTTAAAAGAGATGTATCAAATTGATACACCTTAAAAAACGAATAATTTCGGGTATTTCGTGCCATAGTGAGGCAGGTTTCAATCAGTTCATCATCTTCCACCTTATCGATGATGACCATATATTCTTTTAATCGAACTTCTAAATCTGAAAGTAATCTTTGGTGATCTGGAGATTTCCCATCACCAAAATAATTCCTCACCGACAGAGGCTCACCAATATGAAGTACTGCAGTGGTTCGAAAAGATAATGCATCGGCATAACTTACGCCAACGGGAACAATATATAAATCATCTAAATGAGGAAAATGGGTTAAAGTGCCGAAAGCTATTCTTGCCACTCCCCTTTGTAAAGGCCTTAATCTTTTCTCATGTTCTGTTCTTCCTTCAGGAAATAATGCCACTAATTCATCTTTTGAAATGTATTCATAACAGCGAAAAAAAGTATCATAATTGTTTTTTAACGAACCAAAACCCGACTCCTTTTGCCTAAAAACGGGAATCATCTTAGCCTGATTCAAAAGAAAGCGATAGAACGATTTATTAAAGTGATCGCCTCTTGCCAGAAAATGTATAGGTTTATTAATATTTGCCGCCATAATAACTGGTTCCAAAAAAGCCGTTGGATGGTTCATTGCTAATAGATAGGGCTTCTTGTGAGGCAAATTATTTAAGCCAGATAAAAATATATTCCGGAAGTAAACTTTTATGGCTAACTGAACCAAAGGTTTTAGAAAAAAGTAGAGCATAAAATTAGACCTGTTATTTAGAATGTTTACCTTCATTAATCAATTATAAAGGTACTTTTAAATTTTTATGGCAGAAAATAAAATATTGATTTGTATCGGAGGTCCAACTGCTTCGGGTAAAACGGAGCTGGCAATACAACTTGCCGAAAAATATCATACAGAAATTCTTTCTGTGGATAGCAGGCAATTTTATAGGGAGATGAACATCGGGACGGCCAAACCAACCAAAGAGGAACAAGACAGGGTTCCACATCATTTTATAAATCATGTTTCTATTCATGATCCTTATGATATTGGCTTGTTTGAAAAAGAAAGTATGACATTACTGGAGGACAGATTTAAACATCACGACATTTTAATTGCCGCAGGAGGAAGTGGATTGTATTTCAAGGCCATGCTTGAGGGCATTGATACATTCCCCCCTGTCAGTCCCCACATCCTTAATCAGCTCCAAAAAGAATATATTGAAAAAGGTATAGATTATTTAAAAGGGCAACTGCAACAAATAGATCCAAATTATTTCCAGATAGTAGATCAAAATAATCCGGTACGTCTAATCAGAGCTATCAGTATTTTTCGAGAAACCGGTTTACCATTTTCAACCTTTAGGACAGGAAAAAAAGCGGACAGATTTTTTGAAACTCATTGCTTTTATTTGAGTCCCCCAAGAGAAATACTTTATGAAAGAATAAATGATAGGGTAGATAAAATGATAAAAGACGGATTGATAGACGAAGTTCACTCACTTCAAGAGTTCAAGGAATTAAAAGCTTTACAAACCGTAGGTTATACCGAACTTTTCAAATATTTTTCCAATGAGTATGAAATTAAAGAAGCCATTTTGAAAATAAAACAGCACACCAGGCAATATGCAAAGAGACAATTAACCTGGTTTAATAATGCAGAAAATTGGAGAAAATGGGAGGATGCAAACACGATTATATTCTGAACAAATTTTTATTTACTTAATTTTATTCTACAAAATTAAAATTTTCAATTTTTTTTAGTTAATATTGAACAACAGAAGGAAATTTTTGTCTAAACCTAAAACATTTTCGAAATGAAATTTTACGATTTCGTCATAGCGGGAGCGGGATGTTCTGGGTTAAGTCTGGCGACATCGTTAGCGAAAGCAAACACAAAACACTCTATCCTATTGATAGACAATAATATACACACGAATCAGGACAAAACCTGGTGCTTTTGGGACCTACCCAATTCCTCATCTTTACCGTTTCCTACCACTGTTTGGAAAAACCTTTCCTTTTACTCAGATAATTATGAAAAGAAGGAAAAAATTCTTCCTTTTCATTATGTTGGTGTAAAATCTGGAGATTTTTACAAATACAGTTACGACGAGCTGAAAAATTCGAAAAATATAGACATAATTGAAGAAAACATTGAACGTATTTATGGTCTTGAATCAGGAGCTTGTGTAGAGACAAAAACACAAAAATTTCATTGCCTTTATTTGTTCAACTCAACCTCAATCAGTGCTGGTCATTCTAAAAGTCATTCCTCCTTTTCTGCTTTAAAACAACATTTTCAGGGATGGTTTGTAAAAACTGAAAAACCAGTATTCGAAAAAAATACGGCGACATTCATGGATTTCAGAACTGAGCAGCATCAGGATGTCCGATTTTTTTATGTTCTACCCTATTCTGAAAGAGAAGCCCTTATTGAATATACTATTTTTTCAAAGCAATTATTGGCTGATGAAGCGTATGACGAACAAATTGAAAAGTATATTCAGGAAACATTGCAGATTGAAAAATTCACCATTATAGAAAAGGAAAAGGGAGTAATTCCAATGGAATTTATCCACCCAGATATTACCCATAATCATATAATTCCGATAGGTATTGTTGGTGGTGCTTTAAAACCAAGTACTGGATTCGCTTTTTCCCTCATACAAAAGCAAGTGGACCAGATTATCAAATCAATACAGTCAGATAATTTACCTTTATATAAAAAGAAGATTCGAAACAGATTTTCTTTTTACGATACTATTTTACTTCATTTGCTTCAAAAAAAGGAAATTAATAAATCAGCTATTTTCATATCTTTATTTAAGGGAAACAACATTGGATCCATACTAACCTTTTTATCGGAAAAGACGGGAATTTTTGGTGAAATGAAAATATTCTCAACCTTACCTATAAAGGTATTTATTAGTGCATTGATTGAAATTTACTGGCCGCGAAGAACTAAGGATAAATCGTATTCTCCCATTTATCAAACAATAAGGTAATCATGAGAAATCCTAGAATTCAATTAATGGTTCAATTATTTACCCTGATTATAATCATGGTGAGTTTAATTAAACATGAATTATTTGTTTCAAGTTCTCTTTTGGTAGCTTTAGTATTAATTGTCTTCATAGGCATTCCTCATGGGGCCAACGATCATTTACTTTTTTTCAACTTAATTAATAAAAGGGTTGATAAAAATAACAAGAAGAGTACTTTGTTTTTTGCATCATACATAGGATTAATTTTATTGTATATTGGTTGTTGGTATTTATTTCCAACATTTTCCCTGGGATTATTCATCTTGATATCCATTTATCACTTTGGTCAATCGAATTTGTATATATCCCCGATTGAATCAAAATATGTCAAGTTAATTTCCATTTTCTTGTCCGGGAGTTTTGTTTTATTAACCCCTATTTTTGCTCATATTGAAACAGCATTACCCGTAATACAAACGATCTCGAAAAACCCTGATATTCTTACAATATCTGAGGAAACAGGAATCAAACTAGCTATTTCGACTGGAATTTTGATGATTATACATTGGGTAATCCTTATGTTAAGCAAGAACATAAATTTTAAAAACGGAATACATGAAATACTGAATGTCTTCCTTTTATTTGGTCTTTTTTATTACAGTCCATTGTGGATAGGCTTCGCGATATACTTTACCTTATGGCACGCAATCCCTTCCATTGAGGACCAGATAAACTTTTTCAAAACTACCAGGGCAAATTATAACTTAGGAAAATATATACGTGAAATATTTCCATTCTCATTGATTGCCCTTTTAGGACTTTTTTTAGCTTTTCAATTTTCAGGAGATTACATTTCCGTGAACCAAGGGATTGCTCTTTTGTTTAGTTTTATAGCAGTAATAACCTTACCGCACATGATAATGATGGATTTATTATATCTTAGTATAGAAAAAAAAACTTTTGACAGTAACAACGTAATTTTTTAACAACTTAAATAAATTTTGCTATGGATGCATTACAAAACTTTTCAAACCTGTTTCTTGCAACCTTAAAAGAAGGTGATTATGTAGGCTTTACATTTTTCATTGGCTCAATGGCGATGTTAGCTTCAACGGTATTCTTTTTTGTGCAAATGACCAATGTATCAGGAAAATGGAAAGATTCATTATTAATTTCTGGTATGATTACGGGAATTGCAGCAGTACATTATTTCTACATGCGCTCATTTTGGGCAGAAAATGGTACTTCTCCTACTTCTTTCCGTTACATCGACTGGATTTTAACTGTACCATTGATGTGCGTTGAGTTCTATTTGATCTTAAAGGCATTTGGTGCTACTGTTTCATTGTTATGGAAAATGATTGCCTATTCATTATTAATGTTAATTGCTGGTTATTTAGGTGAAACGGTTTACCGTGATCAGTCAGTAATGTGGGGTTTCATCTCAACTATCGGATACGTAGGTATTCTTTATGAGGTATGGTTGGGATCAGCTAAAAAATTGGCTGGAAACTCAAATGACCCTGCGCTACAAGGTGCATTCAAAACATTAGGTTGGTTCGTATTAGTTGGTTGGGCAATCTATCCAATTGGTTACATGGCCATTCCTGGTGGTTGGTTAGACGGTGTTTTACCTTTGGAGTCATTAGACATTATCTATAACATTGGTGATGCTGTAAACAAAATTGGATTTGGATTAGTCATTTACTCTTTGGCTGTATCTAAATAAGAAAATCCCCCTTTCATTGAGGAATACACGGTTCGTGTATTCCTCTTTTATTTTTTAGACATAATGTGAAAGGGGCATTTATTCAATGACTTTTCATTTACTTTTTTCCAAACAGGATTATTATAATAGAAATTTGGACTTATCACTTTATTTTCAAATGAGGTATGAAAAACCTTCATCGTTGATCCAGCGTTAGGCGGCACAATCCAACTCCAGTCAGCCATAACTTCTCTTCCTAACTTATTTTCTTGCTGAATAAACTTCATAAACTGCTCAGAAGATTCGTGATGATCTGTTATTGAAACCCCCTCTTTGTCAAAAGAGGTTTTCACAGCATAATTTAATTCTATTAAAGCCCTGTCTTTCCAAAACATATCCTTACCAGAAATATTCAGGCCAATAGCCTCAGCTACTTTGGGTAATTGGTTAAACCTGTCTTCATCCCCTAAGTTTCTTGAACCAATTTCAGTTACCATATACCATCCATTAAAAGGAGCTGAAGGGAAATGAATACCTCCTATTTCGAGGACCATATCAGAAATAACGGGCAATACATTCCATTTTAAGTTTAAATCATTGAAACTAGCATATTCAGGATGCTGAATGACCACTTCTTTAACTAAATGAGCAGGTAATTCAAAAAAATGTGGCTTTTTATCTTCAAATTGAAAAACGACAGGTAAAACATCAAATGCCGTACCTTTTCCCTTCCAACCCAAAGAGAGACAAACATCAGTAAAATCTAATTGAGCAGGATCTCCTATTATTTGTCCGTTTTTTTGATATGCAGCATACCTTATGAGTTGACTGTTCCAAAATCTTATTGGAGCAATTCCTTCAGGTGATTCCGGAGGAAAAACAGTGATAAATGGTTTTATTTTTCCATTCCCGGTAGCAAATTCCAGATGATTTAAAACAGCCATCTTAACTTCCTCGAAAGTACTGATAGCTCTGCCATCAGCTACTTTCAGAGATTTCCAAAAAAGTCTTCCAATGCACCGATTACTATTTCTCCAGGCAGCACAAGCACCAAAGGTCAATTCATCTAAGGTAAGTTTGTACGTCCCCGACAACTCAATTTCTTTATATACGTCTGAAAGTCTTTTATCAAGATTTATACGGCGGGTTTCTGTATAAAATTGAGTCAAAAATTCAGTGGCATTTTTGTGTAACAAGTTCACCAATAATGAAATTTAAGCTGTTTATAATGAAATTTACCTTACAACAAAGCAAATAGTTTATATGTTTATTAGCAAATTTAAAATTCACTATTAAATAATTGAATAACTTGCATTCTCAAATTAATTCACTTTACTATGATATGGAAACAGCCAACCAATGAAATAGCCATCAACGAAATGGGTAAGAACACTTTAATGGAAACTTTAGGTATTCAAGTAATAGAAGTTGGCCCAGATTTCATAAAGGCAAGCATGCCGGTAGATCATAGAACGGTTCAACCTTTTAGAATTCTTCATGGAGGAGCCAGTGTTGCCCTGGCAGAATCACTGGGTAGTTTTGCTGGAACGCTTTGTCTCGAAAATTTAAGTACCCATACTATAGTAGGTGTTGAAATAAATGCAAATCATTTAAAAGCAGTAAAAGAAGGTGAACCGCCTGTAGTTGGGACAGTAAAACCAATAAGAATCGGTAAAACCATCCAGGTTTGGCAAATAGATATTTGTAATGCAAAAAACCAATTAACTTGTACATCAAGAATAACTTTAGCCGTTATTCCCTTAAAATAGTTTTATGAAAATTTGGTTGTTTCTTATCCTCGCCTTTCCAACTTTCCTCTTATCACAGGATGTGGTCAAGTATCAAAATAATTATGGTTCCACCGATATTAATTTGAAACGTTTGAGCCAAACCGATGAATATTCTCAATATAACGACATTTGGGGTTTTGTTGGAAAAGACGGAATCGAATATGCTATTTTAGGTACTACCACAGGAACAGCCATATATTCATTAAAAGATCCAAAAAATCCAAAAAGAGATACTTTCATACCAGGAAATACCTCCATTTGGAGAGATATGAAATCTTATAAAAATCATGTTTACGTTACAGCTGATCAAGGTAATCAGGGGGTTTTAATTATAAATATGACCAATGCTCCATCTAAGATTACTTATAAATATAGCCGTTTACCAGCTCCAACTTCTGTTAATCCAGGCAATGTAGGCAATTGTCATAACCTTTGGATTGATGAAAAAGGCTTCATGTACTTATCAGGATGTTCCCCACAATCCGGAGGCGTATTAATATATGATTTAAATGTTAATCCTGACGAACCTACCTTCGTAGGTGCTGCGGACGCAGTTTACAGCCATGACAATTACGTTCGCAATGATACCTTGTATAGTGCTGAAATATATGCAGGCAATTTTTCAGTGTATCATATAAAGGATAAAAAAAATATTATCAGATTAGCTTCGCAACCTACCACTACCCGATTCACACACAACGTCTGGCTATCGGATGATCATAAATACCTGTTTACCACCGACGAAAAGCCACAAGGTAAAGTCGATGCATACTCTGTTGGAAATCCTTCAGATATAAAATTATTACATAGTTTTCGTCCCCCCGTTTTACTAAACCAAAATTCCCTGCCCCACAACACTCATTATATTAAAAATGCTAAAGGTAGCTTTATTGTAACCTCCTGGTATGAAGAAGGAGTTTCTGTAGCAGATGTTTCTGACCCATCCAATATGGTGGAAGTAGGCATTGGTAGAACCACAAAAGGTGGAAATGGATGCTGGGGTGCCTATCCATACCTTCCATCTGGTATCATTCTTGCCAGTGATATGGATAATGGCCTTTTTGTATATGAACCAAATTATACCCGAGCGGCTCGTTTTGAGGGTATAGTACTTGATTCTGTCACGAAAACACCTGTAAATGGAGCTAAGATTTCCATAGAAGGATTAATAAATAGAGAAATACTGTCCGACGGCTTTGGACGCTTTAAAACGGGAACCCCTGAAACTGGCAATATAAATATTATAGTAAGTAAAAATGGTTTTGAAACAAAAAAGATAACAAAGCTATTGTCGAATTCATTTTCTTTAAAAAATGATACTATTTTTTTATCACAAATGCCTACCTCAAACCTAGTCGGAAGGATTATTTCAAATGAATCTGGTTTACCCGTTTCAAATGCAGAAGTAGGATTATTCAAGGACGGTAATTTATCGATGAATACAAAAACGGTAGAAAACGGATCATTTGCGTTAACAAATATAATTCCTTCATCCTATCAATTTTCAGCAGGCAAATGGGGCTATAAACCACTAGCTTTTAAAAATATTACGCTACCTTCCAACCAAAGTATTAGTGAAAAACTGATTTATGGTTATACAGATCATTTCAATTTCGACCTTGGCTGGATGGTAACAAATACATCAACGGTTGGTAAATGGGAAAGAGGCACTCCCGTTGGCACCAAGTATAATAATCTGACTTCAGCACCATTTAATGATAGTCCAAATGATGAAGGCAACACCGCTTTTGTAACTGGAAATATAGGCGGTGACCCGGGAGTTGGGGACATTGACAATGGTATAACGCAATTGCATTCACCTGTAATGACTTTTGCTCCTAATGCACAACTTAATTTAAGTGTAGATATATGGTTCTTTAATTCAGGTGGTAATTCAACACCAAATGATACTTTTTTTATTTATGCCACCAATGGCTTAGGTGATTCCATCTTACTTCATAAGCAATATGAAAATACCCCAAACTGGAAAACACTTATCATTAATGATATTCAAAAAAGAATAAAAATTGGAACTAAAAATAACATCCACTTTATTGTTGGCGATTTGGCCACAAGTGCCCATTTGGTAGAAGCCGGTGTTGATAACTTTAGTATCGAACAATCCTTACAGACCAGCGTCCAAACAATTTTAAAACATAAAGCTTTTCGTATTTATCCTAACCCGGGAAAATTGGAAGCAATGATACAATTTGACGTAAAAGAACAAAATAGGACTGGAACCATTACTCTTTACAATCAAAATGGTCAATTACAAGAACAAATTAAGGTAGATGGTCAGGAAAATATCAGGCTCGGCAGGGTCGTGGTACCTGGTTTATATATCATACTATGGCAGAATGAAAAAGGATATGCTCAAATAGAAAAATGGATAAAAGTAGAGTAATACCCGAATTTTTATAATAAGTATTCCCTCTAAAAAGATACTACTCATTTACAGAGGCTGAATTATTAATATCCCCTGCTTTTACTCCAATAAAATCTTTATCAAGAATGGGGGATTGAAGATTTTGCACCATAAAGGCATTTAAGTTGAGCCCTAAAAGAGGGGTAGAAATATTTATAAAACCATTCTCAAATGGAACAAATTGCCAGATTGGCACTTTTTCAAAACTGGTTGTTAATCCTAATAGCGCACGTTTTAATGAAATAAGATCTGAGGTAGAAATACTCCCAGAATTATTCACATCGGCAGCCAGCATTTTAAAGGGACTTTTCAAGATTTCCCTATTGAGTATATGCTTCTGAACCTGCAATAAGTCAAAAGTGGACAAGCCATTTAATATTGAACTTGATTTGGCAAAATCAAGAATATAATTTTTACCCGTTGATAGACCAGAAAAAGAGTAATTGCCTTGAGCATCAGAAACAGTAGATACAGAAAAACCATTATCTCCTATCAATAAAACATTCGTATTTGGGATAGGCGTATTGGTTTCGGTATAAATGACGCCCGCAATTTTCCCTTTTTCCACAACAGGGTTATCTAATCCAATGAGTTGCATGGAATCAGATAAAATGGGGTCCAGCCAATCTTTTAAACGAGTGGAGGGTGTTCCTCCCCCTTCCCATGATAAGGAGAAACGCGAAAAATAACCACTTGATACAGTACAATTTGCTGATCCACCGTGTAATAGACCCGTTAATTGATTTGATTCATTAAGTAATGCGCAACCGGAAGAGCCTATTTCAAATGAACCGAAAGTATATTGAACTAAAAAATGATGATTTGCAGGGGTCTTTCTATTATTGTCCCAATTAATTATACCTGCAAAGACTGAAGCAGGGCGATTAGAAATGGCTATTTTTTTTATATCTCCCTTGGGATGATGCGCCATTTTACTTTTTTGAGGTCCTGTTGATGATCTGTTCCACCCTAAAAAATATGGATTAAATGAAGATGGAATTGATCCTGATAATTCAAATAATAAAAAATCATTTTCAAATCTACTAGATAACAAAGTAGCACCTTGTATGGAAGAAAAAACAGGTTCAGCAAGTGGGTTAGTACAGGTTAAAGATTGATAATTAAAATCGAATCTCCAAAAATCATACATAGGGGTATAACCATCCTGGCAATGGAACGCGGATAAGACAAGAGGTTTCCCATCCTTTTTGGTATTATTTACTAAATTCCCTGTGCAAAAACCAATACCCTCTTTTACAACAACATAGATTCTACATATACCATTTTTCTCCTTTTGAATAATATCTCCTTCCTGACAAAGAATATTAGTATGACATGCTTCAGATGCCCCAAAACCTAGGGTCTCACTGTTTCCTTTGGAAACATCACTCTCTATGTTATCAAATACAGGTTTGTATCCGATATCCATCCTAAAAATGTGGATAACACTTTTAATTTCAGCTATTGGAGGTTCGATTAATTCTAACCTTATTTTATTTGAAGAAAAAAAGCCCAACAATTTTTTTTCTATTTTTCCTTCCGTACCTATGTATCTGGACGAGGGATAATCATTATTTTCTATAAAAACAGACAGAACTGCTCCATCTGACAAACTAAAAGTATCCAAAAGAGCGGCTAAGGCCAGGGCAGAATTCGAAGCCTCAATGGTAAGATTCCAACGTCGGTAGCCACTTTGATCTATAGACCATTTTCCACTATTTTGCAAATTCAAATCAACAAGTATAGGAACTGACACCCTATTTCCTGGCAGCAAACTATCTGATTTTTTAACTTCCACCCAATCTGGCTCAGGTAAAGAAAAATAATCAACCTTTTGACTAACCTCCACAGGATTTTGACAAAATCCCATGAACGGAATAATCAAAAGGAAAAAAAATATAATTTTTTGCCCTGATTTCATTAGATAAATGGAAGTTAGCAGTAAATACTACTTAGGTTATAAATCTCCGTATAGGAAACCAATGACTAAAAAATTTACTTCACGCACATCCAAACGATAGTCTTTTTTGAAACCTTTTCTGAATTTAGAGGAGGAGACTTTCGACAATTCAGATTGATTCTCTGCCTCCTTTTGAGAGGCATTAATCATCCCTGTGTTGGAATAATAGAATTTATTTTCAGTTAATGAATCATCTTGATAAATCAATTCCCTTAAATAAATTACTCTTCTGTTGTAAAGAAAAAACCATTGTTCAGTTTGTGCTTTCTGTGTTTTAATAACGACAGGAACACCTGCTAAATTGTACAAAGTCATTTCAGCGAGGCCATCGACATGTTTTACAGTGATAGGACCTTTGACCTCATAATCATTCATTTCCTTCACAATTCTCTCTACCTCTTTATCTATCAAAGGCACAGTTTCAGGCCCAACATCTGTCATTTGAAAGACAGGAGGACTTTTTTCTGCTTCATTATCAATACTTTCGTCTGATTTACAACTATAAAAAGTGCTGCAAATTAAAAATAAAAGTAACTGATTTAAGTTTGTGTAAAATTTCATGGGATATAAAAATTAAAATTAAAATCGCTGAGTTTTGAACCAATTATTCTTTAAAATTTGGTTCAATAAGGTATTCGTCGCATTGTAAGATAAGCATACTAAAAGGTTTAATTTTCGCAGTCCTACCTTTAAAACCACCATCCGGCTTTAAAAAAACATTTTGCTCATCCACGACTGTTTTCCAATCTGCATAAGGAAAGGTAACATTTTGATCCTTGTCTGTACCATTGATCATAACATGAATATATTTCCAGGGTTCATTTGGCGCTTTCTCAATACTGTATTCAACTAAGCCCTCCTTTGGTTCTTTGTTAAATGTAATATGTTGTCGAATGTCCGCTGCATTTCCCAACCTAAAAGCAGGATGTGTTTTCCTAAGATGAATTAACTTTTGGACATAATCCACGACTATACTATTTGAGTCTTTCCTTACCCAATCCATTTGGTTAATAGCGTCAGAAGATTCAAAAGAATTTTCCACTCCGTTTTTCGTTCTTAAAAATTCAGAACCTGCATGCAAAAAGGAAATCCCCTGAGACGTAAGCACAATGCCTATAGCTAGTTTTTGCATAGAGGTTCTATCCTGGACTGAAACCGTTGGATTAGCTATTTCCAGTCTATCCCATAAGGTATGATTATCGTGACAGGACGTGTAAACTATCGTTTGATTAGGTTCCACAGCCCAGGGAGCTTTAGTATAATTTACCTTTTCATAATTGATTTGTGGGTGAAATACGCCCCCAACGATACCAAAACGAACGGACTCTGCCAAATCATTCTTTCCACTAATGAAACCTTTCTCCGAAGGGGTAAAGACATGACCTTTCAGCCCATCTCTAATTTCGTCAGAAAAAGCAGCAATACCAGTTAAACCTTTAATATTTGATTTGATGGCTCTTTTATTATCAGGTAAAGGGCTTCCACCTGCCGTCCATCCCTCTCCGTATAAAAGAATATCTGGCTTAACTTTTATGAGTGTGTCTCTAATAAGTTCCATGGTTTTTAAATCATGAATACCCATTAAATCGAACCGAAAACCATCAATATGATATTCATTTACCCAGTAGAGCAAAGATTCAATCATAAATTTTCTAAACATAGGTCTTTCAGAAGCCGTTTCATTACCGCAAGCAGAGGCGTTAGAAAAACCACCCTCGCTGTTTTGTCGATAATAATAATTGGGAACCAACTGATTAAAAATAGAATTTTCGGTATCTCCAGTATGGTTATAAACAACATCTAGTATGACACCAATATTATTGCTATGAAAGGATTGAATTAATTTTTTAAACTCATTTATCCTAACCTTACCGTCATAAGGATTAGTAGCATATGAACCCTCTGGTACATTATAGTTTTTAGGATCATACCCCCAATTATATTGAGGGGTGGATTTAGATTCATCTAAAGACTTAAAATCAAAAGAAGGCAATAGGTGAACATGCGTTACACCTAAATTTTTTATGTAATCGAGACCGGTAGGTAATCCCATTGGAGATTTTGTGCCTACTTCTGTTAATCCTAAGAATTTCCCTTTATTTATTATACCACTCTGAGGATGAATAGAGGCATCTCTGACATGCAGTTCATAAATTATGGCATCGGTCTGATATTTTAATACAGGACTTTTATCAAATACCCAAAGGTCTGGATTCGTTTTCTCCAGATTCACAATCATCCCTCTATTGCCATTTACCCCAACTGCTTTCGCGTAAGGATCAGGTACTTCATTTAACCAGGTATTCTTGTATTTAATTTTAAAGGTATAATAGTACCCCTCCCAATCACCAGCAAGCTTGTGCGTCCAATTACCCTTTACCTGTTTTTTTAATGAAATAACTTTCAATGGATTACCTCCATGACCATCCTTATATAGTTGAAAAGAAACATCAGAAGCGGTAGGTGCCCAAACATTGATATTAACCTCATTACCCTTCCAGATAACCCCTAAATCATCTCCGTCATAAACAGGATATACAACAGAATTTTCATAAATAGCCTGGCTGTTCAATGATATTGAGATAATTAAAAAAATGAACAGATATATTCCTTTCATGAATTTATTCTAATAATTTCGACAAAGATAAACTTTATTATTTTAACAAAAAATTAACAGTTTGAAAAAAATGTAATTTCTCAATAATAAAAGAAAAGAAAGTTAAAAGACCTACATTTGTCCATGCCTTAACCGCAATATTTAAATTTTATGCGGAATCAACCAGAAAACATTCTTGACCTAGTCATTGATAAACTAGGTAAACCATATAAAGATTTATCTTTTTTATTGCAGGCATTTAAAGATGTCCTCATTGAAAATGGTGAAATCGAAGTAGCAAGTACAATACCTTTACTTCAAAACAAAATAGATGTTAGTACATTTCTTGACGACAGGGGGGTTCAACTTTACTCTATATTGTTTCAACTAGTTCATATTGTAGAAGTTAATGGTGCAGTTCAACAACGTCGAAAAGAAGAAAATCAAGATTTAAGTCAAGTCAGAGGATTATGGGCTTACCAAATTAAAAAAGTTAAACAAGCGGGAATTGATGCTATTGCTATTGCATCGGCTTTAAAAAACACCAGGGTTGAACCCGTTTTGACTGCACATCCAACCGAAGCAAAACGAGCCACGGTATTAGAACACCACAGAGAATTGTACCTTTTACTTGTAGAGAGAGAAAATACTATGTTTTCCAGTCAGGAGTTGATGACAAATAAGGAGAAAATCAAGTCATCCTTATATAGATTATGGAAAACAGGAGAGATATATTTAGAGAAACCTGACGTTCCGTCTGAAATAAGAAATGTTCTTCATTATTTTACCAACGTTTTCCCGGAGGTATTACCTATTCTCGACAGACGACTTATTCAGGCCTGGGAGTTTCTGGGATACAACAAAAAAGATTTATTTGAGCACAGAGCTTTTCCTCAGGTCACTTTTGGCAATTGGGTAGGTGGGGACAGAGATGGGCATCCATTAGTTACCTCAAAAGTAACCGTCGAAACATTAAAACAACTGCGGCTCAATGCCTTTGTTGTGCTTAGAAGGAAGTTGACGCAATTAGTGAAACAACTAAGTTTTGCTTTAAACATTGAGGATGCACCCGATCATTTACAATGGAGAGTAGGAGAATTATTATTAGAACTGGGTGAAAATGCCTATGAAGTTTATAACAGGAATAAAGGAGAAGCTTTCAGACAATTTATAAGTTTAATCATTGAAAAACTGCCTTTAGCTACGGCAAGGGGGCATGCCACCGCATTACATGAAAGAAGTATTAGCTACAGATATTCCTTTGAGTTAAAAAAAGATTTAGCATTATTACAATCTGCTCTTAAAGATTATGGAGCTATTACGATTGCTGAAACTGAAATTCATGAAAGTATTCGCATGGTGGAAACTTTTGGATTTCACCTTGCCAAACTAGATGTAAGACAAAATAGTGCTTTTCACGATAAGGCTATTTCTCAATTAATTAATGCCACGGGTAAATCCGGTGATTGGTTTGTTCATGCGTCGGAGGAAGATAGGCTTGTATTTATTGAGGAGGAGCTGTCTTCTGGCAGGCCTTTCGTTAGAAATTTGAATGATTTAGCAGATGAAGCCAGAAATGTAATGGAAGTTTATGCGGTTATTTCTGAGCACGTTCAGCAATATGGAACGGAAGGTATAGGCTCATTAATAGTCAGCATGACCAGAAATGTTTCTGATTTGCTGGTTGTATATATTTTGGCAAGAGAAGCAGGACTCACCCGATACACACCCGATGGAATGGTCTGCATGTTACCTGTCGTGCCACTCCTGGAAACCATAGAAGATTTATCCAACGGACCTGCAATATTAGCAGCCTTTTTATCCCACCCTGTTACCTTAAGAAGTCTAAAATATCAGGCTCAACAACAAGAAATAATTACCATTTCCCAGCAGGTAATGATTGGATACAGTGATAGTAATAAAGATGGCGGCTTATTATGCAGCCAATGGAATTTACATAAGGCCCAAATAAATCTTTCGAACGCTGCAGACAAATTTGGTATAAAAATTAGATTTTTTCATGGAAAGGGAGGAACCATAAGCCGGGGTGCTGGTCCGACCCATTATTTTGTACAGGCACTTCCCGGGCATTCGTTTAATGGCGATATAAGGTTGACGGAACAAGGAGAAACCATTGAACAAAAATATGCAAATAGAGTAAATGCGGTATATAATTTAGAAGTTTTAACAGCCAGTTCGCTTTCTCACAGCCTTCTTGGCTCATTAAAAGAACCCTCTGGTCATCCTTTAGCTGATATATTGGAATGGATGGCACAGGAAAGTCAGAACGTATATACCCAACTGTTGAATGAACAAGGATTCATAGCATTTTTCAGGCAGGCAACACCCATTGACGCCTTAGAACAAAGTAGAATTGGTTCCCGTCCATCCAGAAGAACAGGTGCTTACTCTTTAGCAGATTTAAGAGCCATTCCCTGGGTATTTGCCTGGTCACAAGCCAGATATAACATGACTTCATGGTATGGGATAGGATCAACCCTAGAAAAACTGAGAGCAGAACGTCCGAAAGATTATGAAAAATTCCAAATCGCATTAAAGAATGATCCATTCATTCGATATTTTATAACCAATGTAGATACCAGTCTCGCACGTTCTTCCATTCATATTATGAAAGATTATGCAGAATTGGTAGATAACAAGAATATCAGAAATAAATTTTCGCAATTATTTGAGAAGGA
>JAJTER010000116.1 GCA_021299835.1 Saprospiraceae bacterium
TATTTAAATAGATTTTAGAGGTGTTTAACTACCCAAATATCTTATCAAAAAGGGATCTTTCTACCCATAGTTTCTACCCAAGATTAGTAAATCTCTCCTAAATACAATTTTAACTTATTAATTATCAATAGGTTAAAATTGTATTTTTTATATAATTTCTTTCATTTTATATAATCCTGCCACAATCCTGCCACAAATTTTATTTGGTAGGGTTGAATTGGTTTGACCTGGGCAGAAAAGGCATATCGTTTATCATCTTTACGATAATTTTTCGTGAACAGTATTTCTTCTAAATAAAAACACCCAAGTGAATCATTTATCCTGTTCAATTGGGCGCTTTTAACAATGTCTTAATTTTTCTGCCTAAATCAGCTATTTTTGAAATAGAACCTTTCTGGTGATTTCATTTTTTAACCATTTTAAAAGGGGTTATACAAAATAACCAAATAGTCAATCCCTGAGGCAGCGGATGGAAGCACCAAACGACTCAAAGATGTCGATCCTGGACACATCGCCATCGCCGTTGTTCAGTCTGCGGATCCAGGCTCTGCCGGTGCTGTCCTCAGTAGCACTCCAAAATATAGCGAAGTCCCTAATACCGTTGAAACTACCAATGTCAGTGCGATAACCACCTGGGCCAGCGGAAAAGCCGCTTGAGTTGTTCGCTCCGGTATTTGGAGAATTCCAAAGCGTTGTACCCATTTCTTTCATCATGCTACCTGCAGAAGCGCTCTGATTTGAAGAAGTAGAAGATGTGTCAGCTCCTGAATCTAAATATTTTACTAATTTATTCCAATCAGAATCTGTGGGAACATGCCAACCAGCTGGGCACAATTTACTTGGGTCATTAACAGCATACCAATTGTACAAATAGCCAAAAGTTCCAACATAACCCGTTACTCCAGCGGCAACATATTCTGTGCGAGCTCCTGAATTTGCCCAAGGGTTACTTGTTGAGGCTGTTAAGTCAGGAATCACGGTACCATCATTGTACTTGGTAACCTTCAAATTCTCTTTTGTCCAACACTGGGTGCCAATTAAAACCGTATAATAAGGATTTCCATCAAAGTCATTAATTGTGGAAGTACCGCAAACAAAAGGTACCGCAGGTGTAACCGCCGTCGATGCTGCAGAAGCCACTGAATTACCCACCGCATTCGTAGCTATCACCGCAAATGTATAGGCCGTTCCATTCGTTAATCCTGTCACGTTTATAGGTGAGGTAGCGCCCGTCGCAGTGATGCTTCCGGGACTAGACGTAATAGTGTAGCCCGTGATAGCACTGCCACCATTACTTGCCGGTGCAGTAAATGCAACACTTGCCGAGGCATTTCCTGCTGTGGCAACAACACTCGTCGGAGCTCCTGGAGCAGTAATCGGTGCTACAGGTGTTACCGCCGTCGATGTTGAAGAAGCCAATGAATTACCCACCGCATTCGTAGCTATCACCGTAAATGTATAGGCAGTTCCATTCGTTAATCCTGTCACGTTTATAGGTGAGGTAGCGCCCGTCGCAGTGATGCTTCCGGGACTAGACGTAACAGTGTAGCCCGTGATAGCACTGCCCCCATTACTTGCCGGTGCAGTAAATGCAACACTCGCCGAGGCATTTCCTGCTGTGGCAACAACACTCGTCGGAGCACCTGGGATAGTAGCAGTGAAACACGGAACACCAGGACAATTCTCTAAAGCCGCCTTTTTCCAGCGCACTTTTATTTCATCCAAATTAAATAAAGTATTGCGTTGAATACTTGTCCCTTTTTCTAAATCCTGATTATTAGTAGTCTGACCATTCAAACTAACCGATAAAAAGATAGATAGATAGATAGATAGATAGATAGTTAGATAGATAGATAGATTTTTTCATAGAATTTTTATAAGTGGTTTAAAAAAATTGATCAATTACTATCACGATTAATCAAAAATTGACTTCCAAAAATAAAAATATTAATTTTATTTAAAAATATTTTTAAAAAATAAAATTATCTAAACGATTTATAACTAAACTATTACGCACTTGAACCAAGGAAAATAACCATTCCAATTGTCCATAAAAAACTATTATTAGTCCATACCTGTGATAATTTCATTATCTAAGGAAATCCAAATCTGAAACTAATGGAAATATTTTCTACTCGTATTAAATCCTAAACTTCCCGTCACTTTACTCAAATATTCATTAAAGATTTACTGACGGATTTACGATTATCCCTTTCAATATATCAGTTCTTAACATTTGATTCCAAAAATCTTTTCATGATCTGATGTATCGCATGGTTATTTGGTCATTATTTAGAAAGAGGGACGCAAGGGTTTGACTTGGAGTGTCAGGTCATCTTTGGTAAATTCAGTTTCACTTTCAATATTAGTAATTTATAGAGAATTTAACTTAACTATTTCTTCAGTTTACTCTTAGCAACAGATTCTATTTTTTTTCCTCTAGTTTTCATTCCGTGCAAATGAGTGATTTTTTCATCTCCTTTATCTTTGTATCCTTCTAAATAAGGTTCACTTCCCTCTACAACTTTGATATTAACCCCGTCATCACTAGCCTCTCGTGTTTCAACATCAGGTACGTATCTAAAATCATATGAACCTGATGCAGCTTCTGGTTTTACTTTTACTTTAGCTTCAACCATGTCATTCTTTAATACCACTGTACTTTTCCTGATACCCCTCTTAAGCAGTCTCTCTGCAACTTTAGTACTATCATGAAAATCTGTGGGAGACATTTCATGATTGTTTCGAAAATCTACACCGAAATTCAGTCGTCGTTGTACTGTAGAATTATTGATTGATTTATTTTGTAAGGTATTAATTCTATTCATTGGAGAAAAACTTAAAGCCTTAGCACCCATTATATCAGCTTCTTTCTCCAAACCTTTATCATCATTTACATTTACCTTGCCTTTCATCTGCATGGTTGGTTTTACTCTTCCTTGCTTTTGCTGTACAACATGCCATGCTTCATGAGGAAGGTGTTTTTCTTGTCCTGAGGCTAAATGGATATCCGTTCCTTGTGCATAGGCATGCGCTTGAAATTGAGCAGGTTTATCAGAGTTACGATGCACCTTTACATCAGCCAAAGAAATCCCAGACAAGTTTTCCATACCCGTTTTTAAATTATCAGGTAAACCAGTATTGTTTTCTTTTTTCTGAATGAGTAGCTGGTTTTGCGAAGAATGAATGGCTGTATCTGTTTGCAATTGAGCAACTTGATGAAACTGCAGGCTATTATTAGCCATTACCTGAAGAGCTTTCAAATTCATGGCTTGTGGACTTTCATTAGCCATCTCTTTTATTTGCCGTTGAGCAACAGCTTCAGGTCGATTATCAACAAACTGGAAAGTAGATTCACCCCCGCTTTGCTTCTGTGATTCTACATTCGAAACCACTTGGTTTTTATTCTCTGTTTTTTTATAAGAGTGAGTACGCATGATTTTCTCTTTTTAGATCTTGGTCTATTTGCCCAAACTAACTTATACCAGCATCGATTTCCCTTTTAATCATTCCATCATGATATGTATTAGCTAAGGTATGTTTAGTTTAATTTTAACGTTCTATATATTGAATCATCTTATTACCATAGTTTCTCATGGAATCAGCATTTATCTGCATAGCATCATAATACCACCGTGCATTTGCCATAAAAAATCTTAGATCGTTTTTGGTTTCTTTATCTAATGGATGAATTCCCATTTTTGATTCTAAATCATTAAAAGGGAAACGCCAAACTTTAGAAAACAGAATTGGGTCAGTCATTTTTGGAATTATTTTCCTGGAATAATTTAAATATTCTTCTGTCAATAAATCTTCAACAAACCTGATATCTGTAAGGAAATATTGGTACTTCATTGAAAAATAACTTAAACTATCAATATTCTCATTTTGTAACACACCCATTTCTTCGGCTTGTTTGAGACTTTTATCACTCGGAGTAAACTTATAAACAACACAGTAGCTTACTAAGGTTTTGTAAAAATCTTTTTGGTCTATAAAATTTGGATTTAAACTTACTAAAGAATCCATTCTATCAATCATTAATAAATTAAATTTTGCTTGATTCGTATATTCATCCAGTTGTTCCAAATCTTTTTTAAGGTCCTTCCCAATTGCTTTTTTTGTCTGCATCACCTTTTTATTATCTGAAATTTGATTTCTAAAACTTTCCGCCCAAAAACCCAAAAAAACCGCAATCGATATCATTAAAAATTCAAGAAGGTATGATTTTAGAGATTTCATCAGTTAAAATTTACTATAATTTAAAACGATTCCACAAACAATTATAATGATTTTTTATATAATTTCTTTCATTTTATATAGTCCTGCCATAATCCTACCACAAATTTTATTTGGGTGGGTTGAATTGGGTGGAAAAACCCATTGGGGAACGAGGAAAAATGGGGTGTTTTAGGGGGAAAATGAGTGTAGAGGAGTGATAAAACATTCTCGTCACTTTATTCAATATTCATTAAAGATTTACTGACGGATTTACGATAATCCATTTCAATTATCAGTTTCTAACATTTGATTCCAAAAATCTTTTCATGATTTGGTGTGTCGTTCTATATCCGTGTTTTCCTTCAGATAGATTTTTGTGGTATGGATGTCAGAATGTCCCATCAAAATTCTGATGTTATCTTCCTTTATTTGGTCATTTTTAAGTCTGCCACTTTCAAGGAATTGGAAGAAAATAACTTTGTTTTAACCCCGGGTCGGTATGTGGGAACGGATTAAAGAGAATCTTAAAAAAGTGGGGATAGAGTTATAGGTACAAACTAACATATAATATTTTTTATTTTAGTTTAAATATGTTAAAGTAAAATAACGTAGATTGAATGTTAGTTTAGAAAAATACAAATGGGATGATAATCTTTGAGAAATTTATAGCAGGTAATCTTGTAAAATGTCAAACTGGCTATGCTTTTTTTATGCCCAATCTGATAAATAGTTCATGGATCTGGGAAGACCAGATAATGAACAAATTATTAGAAAAAGTAGCCCTAAAACTTGGAGAATTAAATTCTTTTTCAAAATTAGTCCCCAATATAGATTTGTTCATTCAACTACATGTTACAAAAGAAGCCGCAGTATCAAGTAGCATTGAGGGAACTCAAACGCAAATGGATGAAGCGCTATTGGATGAAGATGAAATTTCACCTGAGAGAAAAAATGATTGGGTAGAGGTTAGTAATTATATTAAAGCTTTAAATCAAGCCATCACAGAATTAGAGGAATTACCTATTTCATCCAGATTAATTAAAAAAACACATCAAATACTTTTAGACAGTGCTAGAGGTAAAAACAAGCAACCAGGAGCATTTAGAACTTCCCAAAACTCATCTCCGGTGAGTTGGAAGTAAAAAACATTAATTTTTAAAAATCATTAACCTATTAGGTAAATAAATTGTATATTTGTATTGGAAATAACGTTCAAGAACAATAAGTTGGAAAAGTCTTTTACTGATGATAATCTTTTATCAAAGATTTATGGCACTATGGCTAAAAAGGTAAAACAAAGGTATGAAGACTTAAAATTGGCCGATAATCTTTTCGTCATTTCTCAATACCCCGCGATGCGGCTGCATCCATACAAAGGAAATAGTGGCATTTGGTCAGTTGATATTATTAAAAATTGGAGAATTTTATTTATCGTCAATCAACACCCTATCCCAACCTTTGAGGACGGCGGTGTAAACCTGAGAGCTATTGAGATAATAAAAATAGAATCCGTAGAAGACCCTCATTAATAAGAAAGTTATGAATGCTTTAGCATTAAAAAAATCATTATTAAGTACTCCTGGAGACAGAATTCAGGAACATATAGATTTTATTGGGATGTCTCAAGCAGAATTGGCAGAGCGTTTGGGGAGGTCAATACCTAAATTAAACGAATTAATCAAGGGTAAAGCACCTATTACAAAAGAAACAGCTGCCAAGTTAGAATATGTAATGGGTATTGATGCCAGTTTTTGGCTCAATTTGGAAAAACACTACCAGGAGGAATTGTTGGAAATAAAACAATTGGAATTTTTAGAGACTTGTACCTCTTGGGTAACAGGTTTCCCTATTGCTGCTCTTAAAAAAATGAAATTATTACTTGATTCCAATAAAAAACCTGAATTGGCAGAAGGATTACTAAAGTTTTTTAGGGTTGCATCACCTGTCGAATGGTCAACCATTTATGAAGGTCATTCAATGGCTTTTAAAATAGAATTAAATCTTACTTCTGATCCCAAAGCGATATCCGCTTGGCTTCGCATAGGTGAGTTACAAGCCAATAAAATTGATTTACAAGCATTTGATAAAAAGAAACTTACAGATGCTCTGCCTTTTATTCAAAACATAGCATTTAATGAAAACCCAAATTGGAAAGAAGAATTACAAACTGTTTGTGCCTCCTTTGGTGTGGCCTTGGTTTATTCTCCTTGCTTATCAAAAGCGCCAATTTATGGTGCAGCACGTTGGATTAAAAACAAATCAGTTCCTCTTATCCAATTAACAGACAGAAAGAAGGATTATAATGCTTTTTGGTTTACTTTTTACCACGAATTAGCCCACATTAGGTATCATAACAAGTCAGATATTTTTATTGATGGACTAGAAAATATTCTGCCAGACGTTGATAAAGAAAAAGAAGCAGACGCTTTTGCATCAAAAATGATATTCAATGATACTGTAAAGGATAAAGCGCTTAATCAAAATCTCAATACCGTAGAAAAGTTGAAATCATTTTCGATAGAGAATAAAATTAATTTAAGTATTTTGATTTCTCAGTTACAACGATTAAACAAAATAATGTATAATGATTTTACTGCTATCAGTCTAAAATCAAAGGTGGAGTTTGAAGAACTTGTTTTTAGCTAATTAAGCGAAACCCTATGGCTGTAATATCCGAAGACCATATCGAACAAATCGTTATTCAGGAGTCAATTGCCCTGGCTTATTCCTATATCAACGGGGCGGATATTTCACTCGATGGTGTTTCACAGTTAATAGCGTATGATGAAGTGAATTTAAAAAACCTGGTTTCAAATCTTAAATCTAAAAGGTGTTCAATGCTTAATTTTCAGACTACATCAATCCTTTTTAATTAATTTATTAATACCCTTACAGCGTTTTTTCACTTTAAGCTAATGCCGATTTCGCAGCACAAAGCTTTATGTTTGTAAGACAACTTAGATGACGTAAAGCCCATGTTGTTATGCAGAGGGCTTTATTGTCGTCTGTGATTTGCGTTTATTAAAGTATTCAATGATTTCTTCTCTTGTCATTTTGGATAACTTCTCGCTCAATTTGTCACGCTCTTGACGTATAAATTTCATAGCATCAAATGTTTTTTCAGTTGTCTTCATATTTTTCAAATTCTCTTGGTGAACGTATTTTTAATTGTGCTTGAAGTTCCAACTAACTAAAAAGTCAGCACGATGTATGGTCTATAAGGCTATATGTAAACAGTCCTCAAACTTGTCTGACCAACTACTTTTTCGCTAATGTATTCCGTCGCCAGGTCAATTGCTTTGTCTGTTGTTCCAATAAATCTTGTAAGGTGAATATTCCGGTCAAACTGAGCCACTAAATCCGGGGCAAACTCAGTAAGGTCTGCGCTAAGACTTTTTACAAGTTATTATACTTTTCCAGGTGCATTTTCAAGTTCATCCTGTGTAACTTTATTTCTTATCTTATCGTACTCAAAGATACTATTTTTAATGGTTCATTATGTCAGTTTCTTCTGAGGTCGTTGGTGTCTATATTGTATTTAGTACTTTAAAAACTATTTTAAATGGATAAGACCGTTGAATAAGTGAGGAAACAATAACATTGGTATCAATGACGATTTTTTGCATTTCTAACAGATTTTATCTCTTCATTTATTTCATTCATTGTCATTGATGATAAACCATATTTTTCTGCTAAGGCTACGCAATTATTCAAGTTATTTCGCATTACTTCCCTTTTTACCAACTCTGTAAACTCATGAAAAGTTATATTTTCATTTTTGATACCTAAATGGTTAAACTCCATATCTGATATTGAAATATTGAGTGTTCGCATATTCTTTATTTTTTATCTAAAGATATGCATTATTTCAGATGCAGTCAAATTTTCATTTGTACTTGATGAATTTCTGGTATAAACCGAGTTTCTGCTTCTTTATTTAGCTTACCTGAAATCAACAAAAAAAATGGCAACTAAACCTAAAAGATGGTTTTAAGTCACTTGGGATTAGAAAATCTTTCATAATCCTTCTGTCCTAATTTATCATCTCATTCCCCAAATACAATCCTGCCACAATCCTGCCACAAATTTTATTTGAGGTGGGTTATTAATCAACAAATTGACTACCATATTCCTCCATAATTTCAGCATCTAATGCTTTTGCAATAGATTTTAATTCATTATATCGAATATTTTTGATCATCTGATAATGGGTGTCTGCATCAAAGACCACAGCCATTTTAAATCGTGCTTGCTCAAGGGTTCCTTCTCTGAGCTCCTGTAATTTCATTGAGTTGTTTAATTTGCCCTCGTAATCCTGAATGCCAGCGATTATTTTAGCATTTTGAATTAAACGAAATCCCCCAGAAGCTTTAATCTGGTCCAATCCTAAATGGGAACTTTCAAAAGTAGTTCGTAGTGCAAGATTTCGAATGTAGTAATACAGCGAAGGTAGATCAGGACTGGCTTTGTTAATCTCCATGTGTAGTGAATCCAGCATAAGCAGACGCAAATTGTTAGAAGAAATAACTAATTCAAACTTATTTATATCTACTAATAGGTCTTCATGAACATTTTTTAAATACGAAATTTCCCTGTTTTTATCCGTTTGTTGATCTCTTACATTCTCAGCTAAAAAACCAAGGGTTACAGCTACAAAAAGCATGATAAAATCAATAAAATAAACATACCACTTTTTTTTAGGGGAGAACTGATCAAGATGTTGTTGTTCCATTTAACTTAAGTTTATTAGTTAGTAAAATATT
>JAJTER010000030.1 GCA_021299835.1 Saprospiraceae bacterium
AAGACCCAAAAGATAACCTAAACCAGGATGTATTCCCGCTTTTTTAATCTTTCGGTTTGTCAATACCAACAACAAGTTAAAATAATTTTTCATTTTATGTAGAACAGTATTTTTATCAAGGTTTTCTCTTAAAAAATTATCCTTTTGGAGAAAAAACCTGTCGTAAATGTACACATTTGGGTGAAAAATTCCTGTTTAAAAGAAATCTCCATCATGTTGGCTGCTCAACTTTATAATTTGGGGAAAATGTCATAAAAATAGGAAGAGAGCTGATTGCAAGTCAGGGTTTCGCAAAATACAAAAAGAGATATGTGCCAGTTGTTTAAAGCAATGGGGGCAGGCTTATCCATCAAAATGGACGAAGAACCCTATAACACCGGAATATGAAAGTAAGTACAGCAATAAAAAGCATGTTTATTTGTTTTTAATTGCTATATTTGCAATATAATTTCAAAAAAAGGACTAAAATGATAATAGAAATTCATTTAAGCAATTTTTACTCCATAAAAGAGGAAGTTGTTTTAGATCTGAAAGCGGGAAATAGTAAAACTCAAAAATCACAAGATTTGAGTCATAATGTCTTTGATTTTGAAGATACTCAACTATTAAAATCAGTGGCCTTGTATGGTGCCAACGCCTCTGGCAAAAGTAATATCATCAAAGCCATACAATTTTGCGTGAGAATGATTTTAAATTCGCACAACCATAACGAGAATGTTATTTTTAATTTCAAACCTTTTAAATTTCAGGGCTTTGAAAAAAAACCAAGTACTTTTAAAATACTTTTTGCAATCAAAAAAATAGAGTATGAATACAGTTTTTCGCTGAATCAAACAGAAATCATTACAGAGGAATTGCATTATTACCCGAACGGACGAAGAGCTAAAGTATTTACAAGGAATGAAACCTTGAGTAATGAAAAAAGTAAAATCTATTCCTTTTCTTCAGCAATAAAAAAGCCCGTGGATGTGGCCGATAACACCTCTAAGAAAACACTTTATATTTCGCGTGCCAGCCAAATGGACAGAGAATTAGCAAAAGACATTTTCCGCTTTTTCAGCGAATCGTTTTTTTTAGGGTATATTGGCTTTGATAACCTTGCCGTAGAAAAATTGTTTGATGAAAACAAAAATCAAGTTTTAAAAGCACTGCAAATTGCAGATAGCGACATTATTGATATTAAAATCAAAAATGAACTAAAACCGGCAAAAAATCTCAATGCCGATTTTGTCAACAATACTGCATCCATAAAGGATGAAATGCAGCCCCATTTAATAATTACCTCTTTTCACAAATCAAACCCCAAAGTAGCATTTGATTTTACTGCCGAAGAATCAGCTGGTACGAAGGCGCTATTTGTGTTTATGCTAACAATTTTAGATGTAATCAAAAACAATAAAATGCTGTTAGTTGACGAAATTGAAATGAGCTTGCACACAAAAATTGTCGAATACATTATCGAGTTGTTCAATGCCAGCCAATCCGCACAACTGATTTACTCTACACACAACACCAATCTTTTGAATTTGGATAAATTACGAAAGGATCAAATTTATTTCGTAAACAAAAAAGAAGATGGTGCTACTGACCTTTATTCTTTATTTGATTACAAAGACTTTAGAGATACTATGGATGTTGAAAAAGCCTATTTGCAGGGCCGTTTCGATGCCATCCCGTATATAAACGACTCCTTTGAGAATTTAAAAAGTTTATTGAATGAGTCGAAATAAAAGAATACCAAAAGGGAAGGTCATAAATCCTACTTTTTATGTTTTTTGCGAGGGCGAAACAGAAGAAGCATACATTAATTATTTGCGTTCAAAATACAGGCTTCCTATTTTGATTGATGCAAAAATAGCAGGCAACCGAATTACCGGTAAATACATTCAAAACTACAAAAAAGACAAAGCTAATCACCCCAAAGACATAACTTATTTAGTTTATGATATAGATGTGACGGAAATGTTAAGGAAATTACAAGCTATCAAAAATACTATACTATTAAGCTCCAATCCTTGTTTTGAACTTTGGTATTTGTTGCATGTTCAAGAACAAACAGCAGAAATCACAAGCAAGGAATGCATTCAAAAATTAAAACAGCAATTTCCAAATTATGGCAAAGGTCTGTTTAATAATGATTTGAAAAATAAAATTGAAAAGGGTCAAAGTAAAGCTGTGAATATAGCTTCAAAATTACAAGAGTTTAAAAATCCTTCTTCGCAAATGTTTGTATTTATTAATGAAATAGAAAAAGTTAAAAAACAAAACAACAAACTATGAGTTACGAATACTCAGAAGATAATTTGATAGAACAAACAGCGATTGGCATACGACAAAGAGGGCTTTGGCGAAGGAAGCACTTTGGGCAGACTGAATATAAAAGAGTCCAATCCTGGCTTGCCCGAACTTAGTTAAAGTCAAGCTTATGAAATACTGATGGAAGAAAACATAACCAAGTCAATGGCTGGATAATCCGGTGGTCAATTTGAACCGGATTATCCAGCCAGTTTGGTGGTTCTCCCTCCATTTTGGTGATTACATTTATTTTAAGCTCACATTCTTGTCAATCACAACCTTTTCAATATAGTTTCCGTTTAATATTTGATCTGAATATGCAAGGAATGACCAAAAGACTACATTGAATAACAAATAAAAATATAAAAGATGAAAAAATACATTTCAATAATGGCTTGCCTCACAGTTTTCACGTTGACATCTTGTGAGAAAGACGACAATTTAGAACTTTCAACATCGGACTACATTATTTTCGGACATTTCTATGGAAAATGTGTGGGAGAACAATGCATTGAAATTTTTAGGTTGGAGAATGAAAAACTATTTGAAGACACCAAAGACCAATATCCGAATTCAGGCGAATTTTATGGAGGAATTTGGGTTCAACTATCGCAACAAAAATTCAATGACACAAAAGACTTGACAAAATACTTTCCGACAGATTTACTTAATGAAACAGAAAAAGTAATTGGGCAACCAGACGCGGGAGATTGGGGTGGACTTTATGTAGAGTATAATATTAATGGGATAAGAAAATTTTGGTTATTAGACCAAAAGAAAAGTAATGTTCCGACAAAATATCATAACTTACATGACAAGATAAATGAAAAAATTGAACAACTACAATAGATAATTAAGACAACAGTATCCGTGCGCCCGAACCGAAATAGAAAAATGAAAAGAAAATGACACTAAAAGAAGCTGTATTAAAAAATTTAGAAGACATGAACGACATCACCAATTATTTGGCGGTACTTAGTCATATAAACGACAAAAACTATTACACCTTTGGCGGTGCAATGAAACGATCCTTCGCTAATACATATCAAAATGAGTGGATATGCAAAAGAATGTTTCGGATATAAGCTAGTTAGCGACAAGCACCAATTAACATCGTCATACATTTGGTTATTTCAAATTTATCACGTATTTTTTAATTTTAAATCACACGTGTATGACAACGAAACTCACTCTTACTGTAAATAAAGACATAATTGAATCAGCAAAAGTATATGCAAAGCAAAACGGAAGGAGTTTGTCTGCTTTAATTGAGAACTATTTGAAGGCTCTAGTACAGAAAGAAAATACTGAAGAGGATTTCTCGCCGAAAGTCAAAGAATTAATGGGTTCTATAAAGCTTCCAAAAGATTTTGACTACAAGAAGGAATTAACAGAAGCTTTTTCTAAAAAATATTCCAAATGATTAATTTCTTTTTGGATACGAATATTGTTATTGACTTCTTGACAGATCGTAAACCATTTTCTTCCTTAGTGGGAAAACTCTTTGACTATTTAGAAAAAGGCGAAGTAAAATTATATTTATCTGCTGTCTCGTATAGTAATATTTACTATGTTGTCAGGAAAGTAAGTTCGCATAAAGAAACTATTAAAATATTGAGTAGATTGGAAGAAATGACTGAAATTATTGATACAACATCAAGCACAATAAAGAATGCTATAGATTCAGAATTCAAAGATTTTGAAGATGCACTGCAATATTACAGCGCCAAATTCAATACGAATATTAACGGAATAGTAACTCGAAATGGTGGAGATTTTAAGCATAGTACAATTTCGATATTAACTCCGGAAGAAGCAATTAGATTTATGGAAAGTGCCAGCCGGTAACAGCACATGTTTTAAAATCCGGATTAAATTGGACAGACGGATACAAATATTCGATGACTACCAAATACGTGTAAAAAAGATGCTTCGGAATTAGCCGATAAGTATATTGAAGCGAAAGTTGAAGGAAAAACAAGTAAGGCAGATTGTCAACATATTGCCATTGCAACAGTTTGTCATGCTGATGTTTTAGTTAGTTGGAATTTTAAACATATTGTTAATTTAGATCTAATCAGAGGCTATAATGGAATTAATTTTCAAAATGGTCATCAAATGATTGAAATAAGAACGCCAAAAGAAATTTTTAATTATGGAAACGAAGAATAAAAAAGACACAAAAACATTTGATTCTATTAAGGTTATGCGTCAAATTCGAGATAAATTAAGTCTCGAAATTATGAATATGAGTTTTGAAAAAGAGCGAGCCTATTTATTTAAGTTGCTATCAAAAGGAAATAAAAAGTAAAGCAGCCAGTGCTAACAGCGTTATAAGCCATTTTAAAGCCAAAGAAAACAAACGTTTGACCTAAATAATTTGTAAATTTGGAAAAGATTTAAGACTGAAAAATATGTTTAACACAATAGAAATAGACAGAAGCAACCTGACGATTATGGGAGTTAAGTTTTCGGACTTGAAAACCTTAGAAAGCACAGCAAACGCCCTGGGGAGTAATATGTTTGAAGGATTTAAACCCACACCAAAAGGTATTGAAATTATTAGGGACTATGTGACTGGAAAAATATCACTAGCAGAACTAGTGGCATTTGCCAAACAAAAAGCCTATGTCTAATTTCTACAAATACATAGACCCTGACTTCACCTACACTGACCCGAAAACAGGACTTTTACGAAATTTACTAGACATAACCGACCCCGATGTATTACTCTTTGTTGAGAGCGGTGCAGTAACAAAACGACTTCAAGAACTTTACGAAAACCCAATGAAAATAAAGGGTATTGACAGCCTTTTTGAAATTCACAGACATTTATTTCAAGACATTTACGTCTGGGCAGGCAAAAAGAGGACAGTTGAAATTAGCAAAGATGGTAAGCAGTTCTTCCCTACTTCGCACTTTGACAACGCTTTCAGATACATTGACCAAATAATTGCTGAGTTTACGAAAATTCCGATAGACAACAAAAAACTCTTTGCCGAGAAATTGTCAGAAATTTTAGATAACGTCAATTATTTACACCCATTCAGAGAAGGAAACGGACGAACACAAAGGGAGTTTTTAAGGGGGTTGGCGTTAGAAAAAGGATTGACACTTAATCTCAATCCACCAGACAATAAAAATTTTTACGAACGATATATGAAAGGAACAATTGAAAGCGACGTGAAGACTTTGACAGAATTGATTTTTGAACTAATTGACACGAATGACAAACAGAAAAACGTCCTATAAAAAATCGGGAAAGTAATATACCCTGGTTATATACTAGAGCAAAATAATTAGGACAAGTACTTTTGTCGCGGGAAAATGGTTTAACTGAAGCTACATTAAAAATACTTTCATTTTTGACCCTATTTGGCATAACTATTTTTGTTATGGCGAACCAAGTGTTTAAATATAGCTTAACTTTGCGTAGTTTCCTAAAGGAATATAAATTATAATGTATGAAAACAGTCATTTTATAATACCAAACCTATGAAATTTGGATTTCGAATTCCCTCTTTAACGAAAAGAATCGCTGCCCGCACTTCCATAAAGCGAATTATCAGGCATAACCTCGGATTTAAAGCACCGAAGGGTTTAGGCATTTTAACTGATCCGGAGAAAGCCATTTACAATAAAGTGTATAATAAAACGAGTAAAGGATGTCTGGTTATATTTGTTTGCTTCATTGGATCCCAAAGTATTATGGCCTATTTTGTATGGAAAATGCTGATGGGTTAATACCCTACTCATGCATGTAAAACGGACAGACAATGGCTTTTAAAAAGGTAGTACCAATGATACCAAAATTTTTAACCCGTTTTCAGCCATTTTCATTTAACTTCGTTAAATTACCATCTAAATCAAATGATTAAATGATTTGTCCATGTCCGGAATGAATGAAAAAAAACAGGTAAAATCAAAAAAGCGGGTAGCTGACCATGGAGAAGTATTTACCAACGAAAGGGAGGTAAACGCTATGCTCGATTTGGTGAAGCATGAAACGGAACGCATTGACTCCCGATTTCTTGAACCCGCTTGTGGCAATGGTAACTTT
This sequence comes from Saprospiraceae bacterium, assembly GCA_021299835.1. Lineage (GTDB taxonomy): Bacteria > Bacteroidota > Bacteroidia > Chitinophagales > Saprospiraceae > BJGN01. The sequence goes on from JAJTER010000030.1 coordinate 6,356, forward strand.
TTAGCCGAAGTCCTGCGAAGGAAACTCAAGGTGGTTGATCAGCGATATGGCAATAACCAAATGGATTGGGAACGATATGCCGTGATAGGCGTTTCCAGTATTTACGGGGTAGATATTCTGGAAGATAATGCGAAGGAATGTAGAGAGCGTCTCTATACTATATTTGACGATTTTTATACCGCGCTTTTTATGGACAAATGCAAAGAAGAATGCAGGCGAAGCATTCGATTCCTGTTTGATAGAAATATACTTTGGGGCGATGCCTTAGACTTTACCAACAAAGATGATTACAGAATAAACTTAATTAAAGGCAAAACTTTTTCTGGCTACCATATTTTAGCTTATTTTTATGTGAGTTGGTCATTAGCAATTCCCGAATTGGTATCTCAAATAAACTTGCCTTATGAAACAGAATTTAAAATGGCATTGGCCATGCATAAACCGAATAAGTAATGAAGGAAAGCGAAGAAATAATACAAGCACTTTTGAAATTCAGAAATGAAAGAGATTGGGAGCAATTTCATAATCCAAAAGATTTAGCATTAGCTATAAGTATTGAATCTGCTGAGCTTTTAGAATTATTTCTTTGGAAGAAAGCAGATGAAGCAAATACTGAAAAGGTAAAGGAGGAACTAGCCGACATTTTTTCATTTGCATTTTTACTAGCGGAAAAATATGGATTTGATGTAAAGGAAATTGTTTTGGACAAAATCAAAAATAATGGTGAGAAATATCCTGTAGACAAAGCGAAAGGAACAGCAAAAAAGTATGATGAACTATAACCAAGATTTTGAAATAAACAAAATTGCGTTCAATAATAATGGATTGAATTCTATTCAATCACAATATTTTGTAAGCGAAAATTGGCCTGTCGTATATATTTTAAATAACAATGGTGTAAGTCAAGCCTATGTTGGTGAAACTATTGATACTAATTCTCGAATTTTCACGCATTTGCAAACACCAAGCAAAAGCCATCTACAAGAAGCTCATTTAATTTCCAGCAGAAAATTTAATAAATCTGTAACATTAGATATTGAATCCAATTTAATAAAATATTTACATGCTGATGGAAAATACAAATTATTAAATGGCAATTTAGGATTGGTAAATCACTCATATTATCAAAGAGATGAGTTTTATTGGGCTATGTTTAAAAATATTTGGAATGGGCTTATAAGTAACGGAATTGCCCAACATAGCTTAGAACATATCTCAAATAGTGACTTGTTTAAATATTCGCCCTATAAAACTTTATCTGCTGATCAAAGAAAAAATTTAATGCTAATTATTGATGCACTTCTTTCTGAAAATAAAAAATCAGTATTGGTAGAAGGCGGTGCAGGCACAGGCAAGACTATACTGGCCATTTTTCTTTTTAAGTTAATGCTAACTTCTAATGAGGACTTTAATTATAGAGAATTCGGTGAAGACGAAAAAGAATTTATAGATAAGGTAAAACAATTAAAAATAAAATTTCCGAATCCTAAAATGGGTTTGGTTATAGCAATGGGTTCTTTTAGAAAAACTATTAAAAAGGTTTTTCGAAACATTAGTGGTTTAAATTCTAATCTTGTTATTGGCCCTTCAGATCTGGAATATGAATCATACGATATATTATTTGTGGACGAATCTCATCGATTGAGAAAAAGAGTTAATCTTGGCCCATACTTCAAAATTTATGACAGGGTTTGTAACGCACTAAAACTAGACAAACTAAACACTTCAGAATTAGCTTGGACTCAATTAAGGTCAAATAAAGTATTATATTTTTACGATGCTAAACAATCTATAAAACCATCTGATGTTGATGCTTTTGATTTTGAACAATTAAAAAAAGCTCCTAACTCTATAAATGTCAAATTGCATTCGCAGTTCCGAGTAAAAGGAGGAAATGGATTTGTTGATTTCGTGAATAATTTATTAGACAATAATTTTAAGAATAAAGAGTTCAAATACAACGATACCAATTATGACTTGCAACTTTTTGATAATTTTTCTGATTTCGTGAATGAACTTAGAGAAAAGAACGCAAAACATCAGCTTTCAAGATTCATTGCTGGTTATGCTTGGCCATGGGTTAGCCAGAATGACCCTGATGCATATGATATTGAAATAGAAAATATTAAACTAAAATGGAACTCAACTGCAATTGATTACATTAATTCTGATATTGATGCACAGGAGGTAGGTTGTATTCATACCACTCAAGGTTACGACCTTAATTATGCCGGTATTATTTTTGGACCTGAAATAATATACAATCCAGTTTCAAAAGAAATAGAGATTATAAAAGAAAATTATAGAGACAGAAATGGAACTGCAACCATAAGAGATAACGCAATACTAAAAGACTATATAGTAAATATATACAAAACTATTATGCTAAGGGGCATACTTGGTTGCTACATTTATGTGTGTGACGAAAATTTACGAAATTATTTTAGAAAGCATATTTACTTATTCAAAGAAAATAAAAACCCAATAATTGAGATAGCTCAGCCAAAAGATATTAAATTAATTCCGTTTGAAAATAGTGTGCCATTGTACTCCTTAAAAGTAGCTGCAGGTGAATTCAAATTTAATGACAACATTCCTGAGAAAAATTTTATTTTAGTTCCTGAAGGTGTAAAAATTACAAAAGAACATTTTGCTTGCAAAATTTATGGCAACTCCATGAATAAAATAGTGCAAGACGGTCAAATAGCTTTGTTTAAATGGTATAATGGCGGCAGTAGAAATGGCTTGATGGTAATTGCCGAGTATTACGACCATCAAGATTTAGATAATGGCTCCTGTTATACCTTCAAGGAATATTACAGTCAAAAAGCTATTAGTGAGGAAAGTTGGCACCATGAAAAAATTATTCTAAAACCAAAATCATTTGATTCTTCATATCAAGATATTATAATAGATTCTAACTCAATAAATGAAAAAAGATTTAGTGTAAAAGGAATTTTTGATCGAGTGATTGAATTATAATAAATCTCATCTCATGCAGCAGTCACAAACATTTGCAAGCCCCATATGCCGACACACAAACCAAAAGTTGCAAAAGAGTGTGTCTACCCAACCGCACAGACACAGCGTAATAGAGGACAAACAACTACAGACAGAAGGGCAACTTGGAACAGTACCTATTCAAAAGGCGGGGTTTCGTGTTATGAAGACAGTTTTGTGGTAAAAGTCCCGCACTTCGGGTAGGCAAAACGTTAGTATTAATTCCTATGAATGACACCCTAAAATGCATGTTTTAAATAGAAATGTGTAAAATGGAAAAATGGAGTATCCGCAAAAGGAAAAAAGAAATGAACAATGGAAAGGCACTGGTTGTGTGAAAAACAGTACAACTGAAAAGTAATATTTTAAAAAATATTGGGAATGAGTAAGCAGACTGAAATAAAAATATTTGACGACAAGCAAGTACGTACCCATTGGGATAGTGAGCAAGAGAAATGGTTTATATCAATTACTGATGTCATTGAAATTCTAACTGGTACAGATAGACCCAGAAAATATTGGAGCGACCTGAAATCCAAACTAAAAAAAGAAGGAAGTGAACTGTCCGAAAAAATCGGACAGTTGAAAATGGAAGCTGAAGACGGTAAAATGCGTATGACCGATGTAGCTGATACTGAGCAATTATTCAGGCTTATTCAATCCATTCCTTCCCCCAAAGCAGAGCCTTTCAAACTTTGGCTGGCACAAGTAGCTGCCGAACGATTGGATGAAATGCAAGACCCTGAACTGAGTATTGACAGAGCCCTGGAACAATATTTAAAACTCGGCTACACAGAAAGTTGGATTAACCAACGACTGAAAAGTATTGAAATACGCAAAGAACTAACAGATGAATGGAAAAGCAGGGGATTAAAAGAAGGGCAACAATTTGCCACTTTAACTGATATTATAACTAAGGCCTGGGCAGGTAAAACCACCAAAGAATACAAGGTTTTTAAAGGCTTGAAAAAAGAAAATCTTCGAAAGAAAGTAAAAATGTGGCGCAACAAGGTGGTAATGTAGCCCGGGTAGCCCTCAAAGAATTAGAGTCAAAAACAGGAAAAAAGGTAGTGAGTACATCCAATGCAAAAGGGGTATTAGACATAGAAAAAGCCAAAAAGGATGAGTAAAAAAGAATTTTTTCCACCCCGTCCTACTACCAATCCGACCATTTATGCTTACGAATTGGTAGGAGTTTCAACACATAAAGGGCAAATAAAAATTGGTTTTACCTCAAGAGATGCTTTTAGCAGGGTATCGGAACAACTGAGAACCTCTGGATTGAAATATACCATTGTATTTGAGGAGTCCGCCATGAGGAACGACGGAAGTTCCTTTACAGACCACGATATTCACCGGCTTTTAAGAAAACAAGGCTTTGCCAATCCGGATGGCGAATGGTTCAAATGCACGTTGAAAGATTTACAAAAAGCCATTCGGGAGGTCAAAACAGGTGAACGCACGGAAGCCAATCGGACCTTAACTTTCGGTATGCGCCCCGAACAACATGCTGCCGTTCATAAGACGATCGAATATTTCAATAGCTTTAAACTGGAAAATACCGACAGGACGCCCAATTTTCTTTGGAATGCAAAAATGCGTTTCGGCAAAACCTTTGCCAGTTATCAATTGGCAAAAAAAATCAATGGACTAAAATATTGGTTCTCACCTTCAAACCTGCCGTGCAAAATGCCTGGGATGAAGACTTGATGACCCATGTCGATTTTGAAGGATGGCAATTTATAGCCCGAAATGGATTGACGTTTGAGCAAGCCGATCCTAAAAAACCAATCGTTTGTTTCGGCTCATTTCAAGATTATCTGGGTAAAAACACCAGCACGGGAGGCATAAAAACTAAAAATGAATGGGTCCACGCCACGCATTGGGACTGTGTCATTTTTGATGAATACCACTATGGCGCATGGAGGGAAAGCGCCAAAGAATTGTTTGAAGCTGAAGGTAAAAGAGAGATGGAGTTTGGAGAGGGAGAGGGTTTAGAATATTTCGACGAGGGTACTATGCCCATTACAACCAGTCATTATCTGTATTTGTCAGGTACGCCATTCCGGGCCATCGCTTCAGGAGAATTCATTGAAGATCAGATTTTTAACTGGACTTATTCCGATGAACAAAAGGCAAAAGACGAATGGAAAGAAACAAACGGGCCAAATCCTTATGCCTCCCTTCCCCGAATGGTCATGATGACTTACCAGATGCCTGATGCCATTTCTCAGATTGCTATGCAAGGAGAGTTTGATGGATTTGATTTGAATATATTTTTCTCGGCGGACGGAGAAGGCGCGAACGCAAAGTTTAAGTATGAAGATGAGGTACAAAAATGGTTAGATCTTATTCGCGGATCATTTGGTGAAACGACAACGGATAATCTGAAATTAGGCACTAAAAAACCACCCCTTCCATTTTCACATGCCCCTTTATTGAATGTCTTAAACCATACCTTTTGGTTTCTCCCATCCGTTGCCTCTTGTCATGCCATGTCCAATCTGATAAAACAACGGCAAAATAAGTTTTACCACGACTACACCATTGTGGTTGCTGCGGGTAATCAGGCAGGTCTTGGGGTGATGGCTTTACCACCCGTGATGCAAGCAATGACGGACAACCCGCTGGAATCGAAGACTATAACCCTTTCTTGTGGCAAATTGACTACGGGCGTCTCTGTAAAACCATGGACGGGTATTTTTATGCTGCGTAATTCCTCCAGTCCGGAAACCTATTTTCAGGCAGCCTTTCGGGTACAGACGCCTTGGGTGATAAAAAATCCGGACAGCAAATCACCTAATAAGGAAGAAATATTGAAAGAGGAATGTTATGTGTTTGATTTTGCACCCAATAGGGCACTGCGACAAATAGCAGATTATGCTTGTCGGTTGAATGTGAACGAAACAAATCCGGAGAAAAATGTGGAAGAATTCATCAACTTCCTACCCGTTTTAGCTTATGACGGTAGTTCGATGAAACAAGTGGATGCCGCTGGTATTCTGGATATGGCGATGAGTGGTACCACTGCTACCCTACTGGCAAGACGTTGGGAAAGCGCATTGCTGGTCAATGTGGACAACAACACCCTAGCCCGTCTGATGGCAAATCAGGAAGCCATGAAAGCCTTGATGAACATTGAAGGATTCCGTAATTTGAATCAGGATATTGAGACGATTATTAATAAATCGGAAGCCGTAAAGAAAGCCAAGAAAGAGGCAAACGACCGGGAAATGTCCAAAAAGGAGAAGCAGGAACTGACAGACGACGAGAAGGAATTCAAGAGTTTGAGGAAGCAAATCCAGGAAAAGCTCATCAAATTTGCCACGCGCATACCGGTATTTATGTATTTGACGGACTACAGAGAGCGGAGTTTAAAGGATGTGATCACCCAATTGGAACCGGGACTTTTCAAAAAGGTAACAGGCCTTTCCGTAAAAGACTTCGAATTATTGGTAAGCCTGGGTTTATTCAATCCTGCCCACATGAATCAAGCCGTTTTCGGATTTAAACGGTACGAAGACGCCAGTTTGGAATATATAGGCATAAATAAACATGCGGGGCAAGCCATTGGACTGTATGACACGGTATTGAGTCGGAAGGAATATGAAGAAAATTTTGTCAATGAACCATAAGAAATGAAAGCGAATGAACTTCAGATAAGCAATTTTTTACAAACGCCCAACGTGCAGTTTGTCATACCTGTTTATCAACGCAATTACGACTGGACCACCGCCGAATGTAAAGAACTTTTACACGACATCATTTCAGTAGAAGCCGAAAACAGGGGTACTCATTTTATCGGGAGTATTGTGTTCGTGTACGAAGGCACTTTCAACACCAGCGAAGTTAAAGAATTAGTCATTATAGACGGGCAACAGCGTTTGACTACGATCAATATTCTATACGTTGCATTATATCGTTTTGCAAACGACCATGGAAATACGCAGGAAGCCGAGCGACTTTACAATATGTTCCTTATCAATCAATATGTAAAAAACGAATCGAGTAAGTTAAAACTGAAGCAGACAGATGCAAATTCTATAGCCTTTAAATCTATCTTATTAGGAACAAATAATGATTCTTTACTTTTTTCAAACGTAATTGAAAATTACAATTATTTCAGGAGTAATATAGACGAAGGAAATTTTGAAACCATATTAAATGGATTAAATCGTTTAATATTCGTTGAAATTTCGTTGGAGCGTGATAAGGATGATCCACAACGAATTTTTGAAAGTTTAAATTCAACGGGATTAGATTTATCACAATCTGACTTAATTCGGAACTTTATTTTAATGGATTTACCGCCTAAGGACCAGAACCGCATTTTTGAAACCATTTGGAACCCTATTTAAGAAAATGCAAGAGATTATGTACAACAGACATCCTTGGTTTCAGCTTACATTAGAGATTATCTAACCCTTAGGAACAAAAAAATCCCGAATAAGAACAAAGTATATGCCGAATTTAAAAGCATTTACAATAATAAAAAAGATGAAGGATACCATCAGGAACTTGAAAATATAAAGTCTTTATCCATTCATTATAAGAAATTCATAAATCCCTCAATGGTTGAGGATACAGCCATAAAACGCGAACTGGAATACATTAACAGATTAGAAATAAATGTTGCGTTTCCGTTTTTACTACAAGTTTTTGAGGATGCTGATAATGGCATATTAAGCAAAGATGATTTACTGAAAATACTGAAATTAATTCAAAGCTATGCTTGGAGAAGATTTATAGTTGGTCTGCCAACGAATGCACTCAATAAAATATTCATGTCCTTATACACAGAAGTGGATACCGAAGAGTATTATGAGTCTGTTGCCAGAGCGTTGGTAAAGAAAAAAGGTAGAGCTAAGTATCCGAGCAATGAGGATATAAAAACAGCGCTAAGGGACAAAGATCTTTACAATACACAACCTAAAAACCGAAACTACCTATTTGAGATGCTGGAGAATTTCAATAATCGCGAATATGTAAACACCAATAATGAGCTAATTACCATTGAACATATTTTTCCTAAAAACCCTAGTGATGAATGGAACCAGGAGCTATCATCGGAAGATTATTTTTTATTTAAGGAAAAACACCTCAATACCATTGGAAATCTGACGCTTTCCGGCAATAATGTTGCTTTAGGTAACAGATCCTTCAAAGCAAAAAAGGAAATGAATGTTGGCGGAAACGAACAAGGTTATAATTTCAGCAGATTATGGCTCAACGTTTTCCTAAATTCTATAGATACTTGGAATGCAGCAGCTTATGAGGAAAGATTGAATATTATTTACGAACGATTCGTCAAAATCTGGTCATTTCCAGATATTGAGATAACGGAAATAGAAGATTCGGAAGAGCAAAATATTTTTGATGCAGAAAGCCCCACTTACAAAAGATTGGAATACTTCATTTTTGAGAATTCAAAAATAGAGGAAGATATATTTGCCCAAATGTATTTTTATGTAATCAAAAGGTTGTTTCAACAGAACTCTCCATTACTCATTAGCCATCAGGATATTTTAAAAATAACAAGAAATATGTCTGATTTCAGGACAGCTAAGGAAGTTGAAAATGGTTGGTTTATAGAAACAAACACTGATAGTCATTCAAAATTCATTATTTTAAAAAAACTACTTGTTTTGTTTGAATTAGAAGATGAATTATTCATAAAATATGCTTCCAATGTGGAAAACATAGCTGAACCGAATCGATTTAGTGTTAGAAAAAAATATTGGCAGCAAATACTCCCCCTTTTAAAGCATACCAATTTATTTACCAATGTAAACCCATCAAAAGACCATTGGTTAAGTACAGGTGCAGGCATTGGCGGTTTAGCTTATACCTTAATTATAACAAAATCTAATATCAGAATTGAATTAGGTATTTCAACGGCTAGTAAGGAAAAAAACAAATCTTATTTTAAAAAGCTATTTAAGCATAAAGAAGCTATTGATCTTGCCTTTGGCCATCCGCTGGAGTGGGAAGAATTACCAGATAATAAAATGAGTCGAGTGAAATTCGAACTTCAGAATGTGAATTTATTTAATGAAGCGCATTGGGAAGAAATGAATGCTTTTTTTGTGAATTATCTACCAAAATTTGAAAATGCTTTTCAGCCATTTTTAAAAAATATAAAATAAGAACATTTCACCAAACAAGTAAGAACTTGTATAAAAACAATATTTAAAAATGAACAAAATAATTTCATTTATAGCCATTAATTTGGTTTCCTTCAGTCTTCTTGCACAAACAACACCCGATACGGTATTGAATAATGCATTATGTTTAGGTTGCACCATCAAGTAATGTTTTTTATAGGAGACATGCGATACAAACATTCGCTTATCAATCCAAATTTAGAGTGATAAGCGAATGTTTATAGCGCCTATATATAAGTTGTGGCTCATGAGAAGAGTAATTGTTAAGTCAAAACAAAATTTATAAATATATCAAAACAGTTTAAATCTATCAGAAATTTCATCGGAAATGCTTATCTTTAAAAATGGAGACCAAAAATATAAGGTTTTGAAGGAGTAAATGGAGTTACCAAAATATCAAATAAGTACTAACGAAGATCAAACCGTTTTCAAGTTTGTAAGTGATGGCCCGAATGGCAAAATCACTAAAATTGTACTATATCAACCTATGAACGAACCTGATTTATATAATCTTGCTTTAGGAGATTTGGATTCTAAAACACGAGAAATAGATTTTGACATTAGGACAAACAACGGAGATAGAGACATGATTTAAGCAACAATTACTGAAACAGTTTATGCATTTTTATACAGTAGGCCAACTTACTCAATACATTTTAAGGGAAGCGACTCTGTAAGGACAAGATTATATCAAATGGCCATTTCTAATTATTTTGATAAACTTTCAGAAGATTTTGAGATTCATGGGAAACTTAAAAATGAACTATTGCGTTTTTAAAAAAGGAGTTAATTTTGATGCATTTATCATTCAATTAAAAAATAAATGAAAGTATCGGAACTTACAAAAAGAGATTTCACAAGAAATCCATTAATGGTAGTTGACAAAAGTTTAGATAAATTTAAGGATCATAAAATTCCTCAAATCAAGATCGATTCAGCAAATGAAATCTCGAAAATGGAAAGCTATAAATCTTTAAGGAAAGAAAGAATCACGAAGCCATAACACAGTATTTGCGACATTTTTGTTATTGCAAAAAACGTCGTCAATACCAGCCGTTAGCGCCAACTTTTATGGCAGTACCCAATCTGACAATATTCGGAGTAGATGAAAATGAAGCTTCAATAAATTACGGCACCGTAAGACAAATTACTGACGAGGACAGACTCATCAGACTCTTAAAATTACGCATTGAAGTTTTTTTCATCGGACAAGTAAAGCCTCTTGAAACAGTAAGTCTTATTAACCGTAGCCAAATGGATGATAAGCGTAGGAAATGGGGTTAAAAAGCCCGATTAAGCGTCGGTTTGGAATGCTTCACCTTGGTCAATTATGCCAGATTAAACACTAAAGTTAAAAAGACCTTTTTATCAGAAAATAGGTACATGGACAGCAGAATAACTTTTATCACCAAACGAAAAAAGATTATTTAATTTTCGTTCCTTTAGGTCCAGGAAAATCTTTGCCTAAATAGTTGTAAAGTCGTCTTACTTTTGAACGCCAACTTAATTTAGCTTCAATCCAAGTTTTACTACCCTCAATGATCTGTATTGTATTCTTTGAATGTGATGGAAACTTTGAATAATCGGAATTATCATCAAATTTTAATAGCAATTCTGGATTGTCAATAGGTGTGTTATTTTTGCTTAAATCAAATATTGTTTTGTGTTCTTCTTTATTGAATTTAAGTGTTTTAACTTTTAAGTCTTCATACAAATCAATTAATGAAATTTTATCGGTTATGAAGTCTAAATCGTAAATGTCTTTTTTGGTTGAACGGTTTGAGGTGCTGATTAATTTGAACAAACCAATGTCTTTATTTGAAAGTAAACTTATCCCTTGTTTAACTTCCAAATCGAATAAATTCTTCATATTTTGAAGCAATTCGATTTTAATAGTTGTTCCATCTTCTAAATCAAGGAAGAAACGTAAGAAACAATATTGGTCGTTTATATCGCAAGGATCATCAAAACTTTTTGCTTTATTGCCAAAGCAATTTTTAACTTCTTTTTCAATATTATTAAATCCTTCTTTACCTATTATTTCATTACAAAAGAAATCTATATCATCTGATACCCTGTGATTAAATTGCAGTGCCAGATTTGTACCCCCACCTAAATTAAATTTTGATACTGTTGGTAATGTTTGTAATTCAATGATAGCTTTAATTATTGCTGGAGTAACTGCCCTCATAAATTAAAGTGAAAAACGAAGAAATGGTTTTATATTGTATCTTTTTGAAACACTTAGGCAAACTTTGTTGCTGATATTCTCTGTTGTTAATTTTAAGTATTTAACAATGTCTTTTGCAGAATATAGGGCTTCTAATTTTTTAATATCTGTTTCAAATGTCTCTGGAGTTGTGGCAAATAAAGCTCTGGGAATAATAATAGACTTATCTCTGGAAAGATTAAGTTTACTAGGATCCATATCCCAAAATAAGTTTTTGGGGAAAATTGTTGCTATGTTTACTGATTTGTTCACTATGCAAAAATACTGAATATACTGGAAAAAGGTGCACTAATATAAAAAATATTAACTTCCTTGTTTTTAAAGACTTAACCAAAGATAAAAATTATCGATTTTGCAGTGCAATTAAAATCTATGTTGCAAATCTTGAAATAACAATAATCAGAATGATAGTTTAGCTTCTCTTTGACACCTTTGTCCGTTATGACATGTATTGGTGTTGAGACATTAGGTGAAATAACAATAGCCGAAAGCAGTGACGATAACGGAATTCAATTCAAAAATATTCTTGGGAAATTTGATACCAATCTTGCTAAAACCTTGACCAAGACTGAAAAAGAACTCGTTAAAAAGAATTGGCCCGACAAGGACGGAGAAAAAATAAAAAATCTGACAGACCTATTTTACAAATACTATCGAAATACGATGATTCACGGCTATCGTGGCAAAGGTGTGTTTCTAAGTTCAGGCCTTAAAACATGACTTAACCAAAATTAGGTTATATTTTCAAAAATTTCGTAAAACTATTCATTAGATTTCTGTTACCTTTAAAATGGTAGAAATGTGAAGTTTAAGTAACTCGCAGCACTTCGGCTAAAAAATTGCCATTGCCAAAAGCGGGTTCAAGAAATCGGGAGTCAATGCGTTCCGTTTCATACATCCCTATGACGAGCTACTCGCTTTTTTGATTTTACCTGTTTTTCCTCATTAAAAACAAAATAGTATGAGCAACATAAAATTATTTGAAGAAAAACATGTCCGTTCTGTATATAACGAACATGACGAGAAATGGTATTTTTCTGTACAAGATGTTGTACAAATACTTACCAATAGCAATGATGTAAAGCAATACATAAAAAAAATGCTAACTCGTGATGAGCAACTTAAAAACAACTGGGGTACAATTTGTACCCTAGTTGAAATGAAAGCTGCAGATGGTAAAACACGTAAAATACAGGCAGCACACACAGAGCATATTTTACGTCTCATTCAATCCATACCCTCGCCCAAAGCCGAACCTTTTAAACAATGGTTGGCACTAGTAGGTGCCGAGCGCATTGCCGAAATTGAAAATCCAGAATTAGCACAAGCACGCATACGAGCAACATACAAGGCCAAGGGATATAGCGATCCATGGATAGAAAAAAGAATTAGAGGCATACAAGCTCGTGATGAACTAACCAACGAATGGAAAAACCGTGGTGTAAAAGAGGGAAAAGAGTATTCAATACTCACAGCCGAAATTAGCAAAGCTACTTTTGGTATTATTCCGAGTGAATACAAAAGTTTAAAAGGATTAACCAAACCATCAGAAAATCTACGTGACCACATGACAGATTTGGAATTAATATTCACTATGCTTGGTGAAGCTTCTACTACAGAAATTGCAAAAAACAAGAATGCACAAGGTTTCATAGAAAATCAAAAAGCTGCCAAAGCGGGAGGAAATGTTGCCGGAAATGCAAGAAAAGAATTAGAAAAAAAATCGGGAGCAAAAATTGTAAATAAACAAAATTTTAAAAATTTAGATATGCATAAAGAATTGAAAGACAATAATGATTTATGATTGTAAAATTGGGTTTATAGAAAGCATGATAAAACCCGTGGCGTAATAAATTTATATCTTAGTCGATATGAAAGAAAAAATTAAAAAAAATAGTGTACTTCGTTCCTCCTCAGCAGAATATTTAACATTCATTGCCGCTACCGGCGATGGTGGTGTAAATGCCGTTTATCAGGACGAAAATATATGGCTTTCGCAAAAAATGATGGGAACGCTATATAATATAGAAACCCACACCGTCAATTATCATTTAAAAAAAAATTCTCTGATGCTGAATTAAAAGAAAATTCAGTTATTCGAGAATTTCGAATAACTGCCTCAGATGGCAAAAACTACGCCACACAGCATTATAATCTTTCGGCAATAATAGCAGTCGGGTATAAAGTTAACTCAGAGCGAGCCGTTCAATTTAGAAAATGGGCAACCCAAATTCTTCAAGAATTTACCATTAAAGGTTTTGCTATGGATGATGAACGTTTGAAAAATGACGGCACTATTCTAGGCAAAAAATATTTTGAAGAGCAATTACAACGCATCAGAGAAATACGACTGAGTTAGCTGTAGTGCCTTCTTTCGTCATTATTGTTGCCCAACGAGTTTTGTTTTGTTGTCGTCAAGTTTTTGTTTGATATAAGCTTTTAATTCGTCAAAAGTCATATTCTGTGTTTCAGAACTGATTTTGTCTCTGATATCTCGCATCATTTTTACAGCGTCAAACTGTTTTTCTTTTTTAGTCGTTTCCATAATTTACCAAGTCTTTTGGGCTTCTTATTTCAATCATTGAATATCCAAGTCGTAAATTCACAGCATTGTAGCCCTTTATTCTGTCAAGGTTTACGATATGTTTAAAGTTCCAACTTGCTAATACGTCCACTTTGTGAATGGTCGCCATAGCAATGTGACGGCAGTCTTCCAAACTCGTCTTGCCAACTACTTTTTCGTCAATGTAAATGTCTGCCGAATATTTAAATAAATGTTCTTTAACGTTTTGTGGTGCGTTTATTAACTCAAGGTCAAGCAAGTCAGAAACTAAATAAATAATTTCGTTGTTGTCGATTGAAATATACGTTGCCGTTTTTGCGGCCTGCTGGCATTACTGCTAACTACCATATTGGCGAAACAAACTTTCGCTTATACACCTAGTTTTAGTTATTTCAGGGAAGATAAGATAATAAATGGTAGTAAACCCCAGATGCAGTTAATGAGAGGAGTCATTGGCTGATTAAGATTAAATACCCTGGTTCCTTTTTAAAGGAATTTTTTTATCCACCGTCATTCACTAAAAAGTGCAGGATCCGACAGGCATTTCCCTTACTCTTTTGATTTTTTTCAGACAATATACGTACCCTCAGTATATGTTTTTTTTCATTCAATGATTGACCTAACATCAAATACCAGGGCAGATGAAGATTTTCACTCCATCTTGTGAATAAATCTAGTTTCTTAAATGGTTTACCATCGATACTATAAGAAATGATACCTGCATCAGGCCCGGAGGCCACACAAATTCCTATCGTATTTCCCGTAAATTCTAATTGGAATGCTGCATCGGGTTTCTCTCCTATCAACGCTGGAATATTTACATATTGTTTTCGGTTACCTGCACCATCCTTTGGTTTCCAGGAATCAACCATTAAAAAATCACTTTTTATTTCAGCATTTTTAATTGAAAGATACCTTCCCTTATCATAACTTCCATCATTTAATATATTGGGTAAAGTATATGCTGTATTTACATCATTTTTTGACAAAGGATTAAAAGCATTATTTAAAAAGGTCTTAATGGATTGGAAATAGACTTCCTGTCCGAATGGAGAAGGATGTAAATCTTTAAAATCATCCGCCCAGGTAAACTCTTTATTTTTAATCCGTTCAAATACCTCTTTAGCCAGATGAATACTATTTACTTGATAATGTTCAGCAACACGCTCATGATTTTGTATTTCAGAGGGAATCACTCCTTGTTGATAATCTATTAATTTTTCCGGATCGACAAAATGCATCAGTACAATATCCATTTTAGGATTAGATCGTTTTGCTTGTCTGACGATACCTTCCATTCCCCGGATTTGTGCCAGGCTATCAAACCCATTTGTCCTGTCATTTACCGCTGCTTCTTCAAATAACAAATCAATTTTACCCTTTGCCAGAACCTCCGATGAGAGTCGGAAAGCACCTGGTGTTGAACCCGTTGAAGCAATACCCGCATTAATAAATTCGAAAGCTGTTTCCGGAAATTTTTCTTTTAAATACTGGCAGACTTTACTTCGCCAACCGTCACTTTCTGTGATGGATCCGCCCATAAAAGCAACGACTCCTTTTTTTTCATTTTTAAATTTTAAAAAGCTTTGCTGAAAATCTGATCGTAGTACATGAAAATCAGAGGCAGGTAAGGGAGATCTTTTTTGCAAAGTATGAAACTTAATAAACTGAGCTATTCTTTCCGGATTTTCAATAGGGAAATGATGTCCTTCCAGGGTCTGTTTGCCTTTTGTCATAGGCATAATGGTCGCAGGTCCACCCAAATGTATATATCGCTGAACCAATGGAAAGGTATTTTCAAGATAAGGAACTATGCTATCCTTTAAACTAACACTATGCAGAACAGGTATTTTACAGGCAGCTAATCCCTGTAAATTGTCCATTGGATTATCTAAAAAGCCTAAGGCATCCTCTTCGGAAAATTGGTATTCTGTCAATAATTTATTCCAATCCTGAGGAGAACCTTTCCCTTTTCCCTTTCCTCCGGGCCAGCTTTTTATATCGCAAACCGGTGCTTCAGCATAAATACAGGAAACTTTTAAAGGATTTCGTTTTGCCCATTGATAGACATAAAGTCCTCCCCTACTTACTCCTTCCAGGGCAACGATAGGAGAAAAACCTCGTTGACGAACCAAATATTCATAAAAAGCATCCCATATTTGCATAGCAGCGTTGGAACCAAACATATCGTTGGTATTCAGGTAAACAATATGAAAACCCTCTGAGAGTAGTATAGAATCCACTTCCGTGTGCCATTCAGGAAAATGGGCACGCCAAACCCATGGCTTTCCAGGCAATTCTTTGTCGGGCTTTATAAACCATGCTTTTCTTCCCTGAAAAACAAAATGCTCCCTTTCAAAACCTGCATCAGAGAGAA
The DNA here is from genome assembly GCA_021299835.1 of Saprospiraceae bacterium. Classification (GTDB taxonomy): domain Bacteria; phylum Bacteroidota; class Bacteroidia; order Chitinophagales; family Saprospiraceae; genus BJGN01. Next base: position 22,690 of record JAJTER010000030.1, read on the forward strand.
ACATCCAACACATTGACAATAATAATATATGTTTCATGCTTTAAAGGTTTTGACTATATAATGTTGAGCAAGGCAGGTGATTAATTTATCCAAAAATTTCCAATGGAATACGTTTTTGCCTGACCACTAATTATGACCCGTTCTCCCAGGTCTTCACAATATAATTTGCCCATCCTTTCTGACACTTGTTGAGCATAAAGCACCTTTTTGTCAAGTCTTTTTGCCCAAAATGGGATGAGGGAACAGTGCGCAGAACCCGTTACAGGATCTTCCAGAATTGATGTTTGAGGCGTGAAAAATCTTGACACAAAATCGCAGTTATCCCCTTTTGCTGTTACAATCATTCCTCCGGGAGCAAGATTTATCTGGTCAAATGCCTGCCGGTCTATTTTTATATTTCTGATATCAGTTTCGTTATCGTAAACCAGGACATAGTCCCTTGATTTAAGAATTTCTTTAGGTTGAATATTTAAGGAATTTGAAATGATGAGAGGTAGATCGGCTTCTACAGGCATTCTTGATGGAAAGTTCAACTTATATACGCCATCTTCAACGTTAACTATTAGTTTGCCGCTCATGGATTCAAAGACAATTTCATTTTTGGGGTAGTTGAGAATCGTCGCTAAACAATGCGCGGAGGCTAATGTAGCGTGTCCGCACAAATCCATTTCAATTTCGGGAGTGAACCATCTCAAATGAAAAGTATCTCCTTTATCAACAAAAAAAGCTGTTTCAGCAACGGCATTCTCCTTTGCAATTTTCAGTAGGACATCATCTGGCAGCCAATGGTCGAGGGGTACAACGCAAGCGGGATTACCCCCAAATATGGTATCAGTAAATGCATCAATCTGATATAAATTATATTTCATTGTCTTAAGTTATCTTTATACGGGTTTTATTAACAATGCCTTAGGTAACTTTCTGATTTTTAATGAAATAGTCGAAAATAGCCGGAGAAATTCGTTTAATAATCATAGCCGCTCTTTCTTTAAATCCACCAATATATACGTTTCCTTTTCTGCGATAAATGGCATCGAGCGCCTGTACGGCAAATTTTTCAGGAGATAATCCCAGATTATTCTGACTTGATTTTACTAATTCCGGGGAAGTTCCCAATGAGTTTTTTGTGATATTTGTCGCAATAAATCCTGGCATGATGTTGCAAACATTAACACCCTCATCGGCGAGTTCCAGTCTTAAAGACTCAAAATAACCCACCAGGCCATGTTTTGCCGCCGCATAGGATGTTCTGTATTTAGTATTTATTTTACCCATAACGCTACTAATCACCACTATCTGTCCCTTTTGGAGCAATAATTGGGGTAAGGCAGCTTTCGTAAGGGCAATAGTACCTATTAAATCGGTCTCAAGTAATCGCAATTCCTCTGAAAATGGGGTATCTACGGCAAAACTTCGCTGACTAATTCCCCCATTATTTATTAAAATATCGATTTTACCAAAAGCATTTATTGCTTTTTTTGTAAGCTCTTCAAAGGTATTATATTCGCGTAAATCTAATGGGATGATAACTGATGATGCTTCTTTATTTAGAAACGATTGTTGTACTCTTTCTAAGGCTGTAACATTCCGGGAAGACAAAATTAGTTGGGCGCCTTGTTCGTTAAATAATTTTGCCATAGCTTCTCCCAATCCAGAGGAAGCGCCCGTTATCCAAACAATTTTGTTTCTAAAATTCATGTTTTTACGTAATTAGTATTTTGTTAAATAAATATAGTTATTTTAAGCCCGTTAAATAAATATTTACCTATGTTACGACGCAAATTTGTATTATCTGCCATAAAAGCAAGTCCCTTTTTTTTATTCCAATCCTCTTTGACAAGTGCTTGTTCCCTGTTGGAAACGGAAACTCCGGTGCTTACCGATAAGAAAATAATTGTCATCGGTGCAGGTATCGCTGGTTTGGCTGCTGCGAAAAAACTAAAAGAAAATGGTTTTTCTGTTTTAGTGCTGGAGTCACAGGAGAAAATAGGCGGACGATTAAGGACTGACCGATCTATTGGCATTGCTTTTGATGAAGGTGCCAGCTGGATACATGGCCCAAAAGGAGGTAATCCAATTACCGCTCTTGCCGCACAATCTGGTGCCAATACCTATTTGACGGACGATGAAAGTCTTAGAATTTATGACCAAAGCGGTAAAGAATATAACACTGATTTGTTGGACACTGAATATGATTTATTTGAAGCTGCGTTAACAGCTGTAAGAAAAGCAGGAGCTGAAAACCAGTCCTTTGAAGCCATTTTTAACTCCTTATATCCCGAAAAAGGAAAGGAAAGATTATGGAAATATATGCTTTCTGCTTACCTGGAATTTGATTCGGGCGGGGATATTTCAAATTTATCGTCAAAGTATTTTTATGATGATGAGGAATTTCCAGGCGCAGATGTGATTATTACCAATGGGTATGACAAAGTAGCTGAGTTCTTGGGCAAGGGATTAGATATAAAACTAAATTCCCGCGTTACAGAAATCAATTATGGGGCTGCAAAACCTTTCGTTAAAGCCAATGGAACTACCTTTGAAGCCGATTATATACTGGTTACGGTGCCTTTAGGTGTTCTAAAAAATAAATCGATTGCTTTCTCTCCTGCATTACCCAGTGAAAAAACTAAAGCTATTGAAAACACCCAAATGGGTAATGTTAATAAGTTCCTGCTGGTATGGAAATCTTCCTTTTGGGATGCAAATACCCAATATATAGGTTATACGCCCGAGACAAAAGGTAAATTCAACTACTTCATGAATGTGAATAAATTTTTGCCTTCCTCCAATGCTTTAATGACTTTTGCCTTTGGTAAATACGCCTCCCAAACAGAATCTATGTCTGACGCACAGATTACCACTGAAATAATGAGCCATTTGAAATCTATTTATGGAAATAATATTAGCAATCCTATTCAATTTTTAAGAACCAAATGGGGATCAAATATTAACTCTTTTGGCTCTTATTCTTTTGCAACGAATGGAGCAGGGGCACTCAATTTCGATACCCTGTCAACTGAAGTAAGTAATAAATTATTTTTTGCAGGTGAGCACACAGACAGTGACTATCGTGGAACCGTTCATGGCGCTTATCTAAGTGGCATAAGGGAAGCAGACAAGATTATAGATTTATAAAAAATAGATACCCATTCAGTAACATGAAAAAGAACGCGGGGATGATTAATTTGAACTCATCCCTGATTTTTAACCGAGTTATTACTCCCAATAACATGAGGAGCGAAAGCCCACCGGCAGATAACAGAAAAATGGGTTTTACGAAGTAGCCTACAAATAAACCTATCGCACCTAAAATTTCCAGGGTAGCTACTAATGTTCCGAACTTTGCTAATCCAAAACGGCTGAACTCCAATTTCATCTTGTTAGACATGAAATAGGTAATACCGTAAATAAGAAAAGAAAGACCACTTAGTGCTACCAAAAAGTTATATAAACTCAATGATTAAGCATTTTGGTAAATAAGATAAATACATAAGGTCAAAAGAAATAAAGAGGGAACATGTTTTTGCCACGGATTTTTGACCTTAAAATGAAAATATTGGGCAACAATCATTAGAAAACCCATTGCTGCGGCTGAAAGAACAACGTATTCGTCATGCCAGATGCTCACTACCAGCAAAGTAGCCAATACGATTTTTGATGTGCCAACTATGGTTCTCATCAAATCACTTAATTCATACTGTTTGAATTCCTTGACGATATTATCGAACCTGAATACCCAAACAAATAGAATGGATAATGCGATGACTACTTTTACGATGGTTTCTAAAGTTAACATATTTACTGTTTTTGAATGAGCTGTGATTGAAATTCATTTGAACCAATTATTTGGACTCGCAGTAAATAAGTACCAGAGCTTAAATTTTTAGAAGCAATACGTTTTACTGTTTCGTATCCGGAATATAATTCCCTCAACCATTGCTTTCCCTGTAAATCAAATAATAAAAGTTCAACGTTTGAATGCTTGGGAATGTTTAAAAATTCCAATGAAATATCTTCCCGAAAAGGATTTTCCAATACCCTGAACAGATTGAAAGAAAGTTGAATTTCCCTATTTGCTGTGGTACTATTTGAAATATATGGATCTGTTTGAGCTTTCCACTCATTCCAGTTAGAAATGCCATCTTTATCGGGGTCATCTGCCCCAATAAATGAAGTAGTAAGCAGCTCTTTAAATTCCCAAGTATCAGGCAGACTGTCCTTGTCCAAATCATCTGCTGTTCCCGTAAATTTACTGTAACTCTTGTTAAGCGAAGGCATACGGGTATTTACCTTTTTAAAATAATCCCTAAGCTTTATAGTCAATTCTCTGGCCTTTGCGGGAAGTAAAGACGATAAATCAGTTGTTTCGCTAATATCTTTCTTCAAATCGAACAGTTGAATTTTATCCGCCTCATAATCGACCAATAATTTATAATCCTTATCAATCCAGGCAGATTGAGGAAAAGTATTAGGATTAAAATGCGGACAATGGAAAACCAATTCTTGTTGATTTCGATTAAAAGGCAAATTTAACTGTGGTTTTAAGAGTGGTAGCAAACTAATTCCATCCAACAAAGGAGGCAAAATAGCACTGCTATTGGTTGCCAGTGACGCGATGGTCGGAAATAAATCGTACGCAACTACAGGAGTAGTCTGGTATGAATTAGCGATAATGCCCGGTCCGGAAATGAAAAAAGGCACTCTAATACCCCCTTCCTGTGTAGAAGACTTTCCACCTTTCAATGGACTATTATTCCCTCCGGCGCCATTGTCGCCAATATAAATTATATAAGTATTTTCTGTGATATTTAATTCCTTTACTTTATTTAACAAGGTATTTATTCCCGCATCTAAATCCTGAAGCATAGCTCCATAAGAAGGATCTTTATGTCTCTTACCCAAAGGGTGTTTCAATAGGTCTTTCCATTCGTCCACCGATTTTTGTGTAGCTTCATAAGGGCTCCTTGGCGCATGATGTGACAATTGGACGTAAAAAGGCTTTGCTTGTTTTACGGCATCGCTCATAAAAGCAACAGCAGAATCGGTTATACTAAAAATATTTCTCGGATCTGTTTGAACTAAGCCGTCGTGGTTGCCATCTTCGTTCCCCGTTTCCCCATCGCCCCTGTCAAAGCCATGAAAAGCAGGCCCTTTTCCTTGAATATGCCATTTTCCATAATGTGCAGTCGTGTAGTTGAGACCCTGTTTTTTAATCCATTCTGCAATAGTCGTCAAAGAATCAGGAATCACTAATTCCGTTTTAGCCTCCAAAACTCTGGTTCCAGCTTCTTGCGTATTGTCGGTAAAAGTAAAATGGAGTCTTGACGTTGATTTTCCTGTTAGCACACTTATCCTTGTTGGAGCACATTTAGGAGCTGAGGCATAACCTTGACTAAAAATCATTCCCTTTTTTGCCAATGCCTCTAATACGGGCGTTTGATAATAATCGCTTCGGGAATCTACCTGACTTGGATCCATTAATACAGAAGTTCCATTCCAGCTTTGATCATCGGACAAAATAAATATGAAATTAGGCTGTGATTGTGCGTGAAGGGTAATACAAAGGCAGATAAAACAAAAACTTAGGAAACGGGACATTATGTAGGTTTAGCGCTCAATATAGGCATTAGAAAGGAAAGAAAATCAATAAAAAACTTAAAATTAACTAGTCAAATATTATTACTGAATCATCCACATTTTTCCAAAAACATCATCTTTTCCAGCAAACTGCCTTGTCAATGCTTCATTTAAATTAACCGCATTGGTAGTCAGTTCGTTATTAGGATATCTAAATCTCAATGGGGTGGTTACGAAGTTAGCGGAACTTTGCCCCTTTAAGTTTATATGAAAAAATGCATCTACAAATAAACTGACCTCCAAACCGAAGACGTTCGCTATAATGTGTGAAATCTTGTAATCCTTAAAATCCGTGATTTAGAACCGAGTGGCAGGGGTGAATTCCAACTTTAAAACCTATCATAAAAAAAGGAGACTATCTTTTTAGATAGCCTCCTTTTTTGAGTTATCCTGCAATCGTTTAATTTCCAAAGAAATCGAACTTGATGCCAAGATTTATTCTGGCATTATAATATTCCTCTTGATAAGTTCTCTCCCTAATCCCCTGATAATATCTCAACGGTTGGTTTGTCAGGTTGTTTGCTTCAAAGTAAACCCTCCATTTTGGAGTGACAGCATAAGAAGCATTCACATCTAAAAACAACTGTTTGTCATAGTAAATATCATTGAAAGAAGATCCTCCAATCAAATCGATATAATCACTTGCATAATTCAATGATGCCCTGACAACCAGTTTCTTAGTTTCATAAGAAAGGGAAGCATTCAACATATTTTTTGCCGTACCCGTTAATCTTAGGTCATCCTCTTCTCTACCCTGTATGCCCGTAGTACTTGATTCCGTCAGGGTATAATTCAGATAAACACCAAAGCCCTTTAAAAATCCAGGTAAAAAATCGAGTTGTCTTTGGAAGGAAAGCTCCAAACCATATACATTTGCCGTTCCCCCATTCTGAGGTTGTGTTCTGGATTGTAACTGACCATATTTGGCATCAGTTACATTTAAATCGGTACGGGTATAAATGAAATTATTCAAATCCTTATAGAAAGAACCTATTGAAATTAAGCCAATTGATTTGAAATAATTTTCAAACATAAGGTCAAAATTACTTGAAGTGGTTGCTTTCAAATCAGGATTACCCTGAATAAGTGTAAAATTGTCAGGGCTAAATGTAGCATGTGGAACAATATCATAATAATTTGGTCTGGCCAAGGCATTTGTCCATGCTAATCTAAGCACTGAATTATCTGTGAAATTATATTTAAGATGTGCTCCTGGCATTACATTTAGATAAGATTTTGATACCTCGGGAGATTGATTTGCTTTTTTAGTTTTATCATCATAATTGAATCCCTGATATGCAATATTCGTATTTTCGATTCTAACGCCAGCAATTACAAATAATTTATCCGACAATTTATAATCACCCATTAGATAGGTTGCCTGAATATTTTCTGTCGCAAAATAGTTGGCAGTGATATACTCCGCAATGGCATCCTCTTTCTTGAATTTAGCATTATCATAAAGATTCAAACCACCTAAGAAGGTATTATTCACAAAATTACCTGGCACATATTTATCACCATTTAAGAAAATACGATCATTTTGTTTTGAAAAGGTTAAACTACCCAGATTGTTTCCACCGCTTGCCAATGTAGTAATAGGAGTATATATGTCATAAGAATTAACTCTTTCCTTTTGTTTATTTCTTAATCTACCACCAAAATATAGGTTGCCCTTTCTATTTTTAAATGGTAATTCAAAATCTACCTTACTATTAAAATCCTGTTCATTGGTATTATTATTTGACTCGTAGATTTGGTTCAAAGTAAGCGTAAGATCATCTGCTGAATTTTTTAGGGTTACCAATGCTTTAAACGGATCTTTTGTGTCCACCAATACTAATTTATTAGCCCTGTGTGTAATGTAACGTTCATTTGGTCTATCTTCTAAGGCGGATGCCAAGGTAGCAGACCATTTCATTCTCAAAGAACCAAACAAATGGTCTCCTGAAAGCATATTATTGGTTACTCGTTGATCTTCAAGTCTCGTTGCTTTATTTCTTGCATTATCGATACCCCCTTTTGTTTGAATGGCCACTCTACCCGTCAATTCCAATAATTTATCAGAAATTTCGGTAAATTTAGCTGTGGTGACAGGCGTATTTAATCTATCCGCTCTAAGCCTATATCTGTTTTCCCAGTCGTCTCTCCAATTATACATGGTGTTGAAATAGATATTGTGTCCTTTAGCCAATTCATAATCTAATGCCATGGAAATACTTCTGCGCACTCTTTGAACATCATACTTCCTTAAATCGAAACCGCTTAGTACCCCTGGATATTTTGCATTGGTCGTTTGAGCCCAAACCGCCTCATAGTTATCTGAACCAAAATTATGATTGTTATAAGAAGCTGATAAAATGACTCCCAATTTATCATTTGCCACTCTATCACCCACAATAAGAGAACCATTTAAAATAGGTTTTTGCGATAATAAATTCAAACCAGAACCCAATGTTCCAGAAAGTCGAAGGGCATTTGGCGCTTTCCTGGTTACGAGATTAACGGCACCACCAATGGCATCAGCATCCATGTTAGGTAGAATGGCTTTATTTACCTCAATGGTTTGAATCATATCTGCTGGAATCAAATCGAGCTGAACATTTCTGTTATCCCCTTCTGCTGAAGGAACTCTTTCTCCATTCAACATGACTGAATTTAACTGAGGAGCCATACCACGGATAATTATATTTCTTGCTTCGCCCTGGTCATTTTGCATTGTAATACCTGAAATACGCTTTAACGCATCTCCGATATTCGCATCAGGGAACTTACCAATTTGATCAGCAGCCACAATATTTGTGATATTGGCATTGTTCTTTTGTTGATTCAAGGCCTTAGCTTGACCTTTTAATCTATCTCCAAGAATTAAAACTTCTTCACCAAGAATGGCTGATTCTACTAATTTAAAATTCTGTTCTGTAGTTGTTGCGCCTACAATATTTACCTCTGCCTCCAGAGAATTATAACCCAGATAAGATACAGAAAGGATATATTTACCTTCTTTCAGATTAATAAATTGAAATTTTCCAAAATTATCAGAAATAGTCCCTGAAATGGGTTGTGTATTTATGGACAATGTTGCTCCCGGCATACTTAGTCCATTTTCATCCAAAACTTTTCCTATTAATTTACCTGTTTGACCTTGCAAAACAGAAGTAATTATTAGAAAACTTAGTAAAGTTAGAATTCTTAACATATTTCAATATTTATTTGTTTGAAGGTGCAATGATATATGTGTATTGTTAATTGAATAATTCATCTATGTTAATTATTTATTAAGAAATACTTTTTCATTCACAGAGGAAAATATTAGCCTAATTTTACTGCAAATATATATTCATGATTTGTTTATCCCTTTTATTTATTCTTTTCACTTCTTTCTTAGGTTGTAACGCACAAGATTCCCCCAAAGTAAAAATCCCAGTCATTGTTACCGAAAAAGTTAGGTCCGATAGTGATGACCCTGCTATTTGGTTCAACAAGGAAGATCCGGCTAAAAGCTTAATCCTCGGCACAGATAAAGGAAATGATACGCTCGATGGCGGGCTTTACGTATTTGATCTGAATGGAAAGATAGACTATGACAAATCTGTCTTAGGTTTAAAAAGACCTAATAATGTTGACATTGCTTATGGCCTGGAGGTCTCAGGCAAAAAAACAGATATTGCAGTGTGCACAGAGCGAAATACAAATACCATACGTGTTTTTTCATTACCTGAAATGAAAAGTTTAGATAATGGCGGAATCCCTGTTTTTGAAGGAGAATCTTTTCGTTCCCCCATGGGTGTTGCCCTGTTTAAGGATTCCAGGACCGGTATAATCTATGCTTTTGTAGGTCGTAAAACAGGACCTAAACTAAACTATATCTTTCAATACCTTTTATCTGCCGACGACAATGGAGTAGTTAAAGGTCAGCTAGTCAGAAAATTTGGAAAGTTTAGCGGAAAAAAAGAGATCGAATCTATCGTAGTTGACAACGAATTGGGTTATGTATATTATTCCGATGAAGGTAAGGGGGTCAGGAAATATTATGCACATCCCGATAGTAGTTCTGCCGAACTTGCCTTATTTGCCCGGAAAAAGGTGAAAGAAGACCATGAGGGCTTGTCCATTTTTAAAAATCCTGACGGGACAGGTTTTATCCTTCTTTCGGACCAACAGGCTAATCAATTTAATGTTTATCCACGTGAAGGTCAGAAAGATAATCCTCATAAACATGGTTTAATCAAAAAGATTCATGCAAATTCGATAGAGAGTGATGGTAGCGAGGTCTTACATTTACCTCTAAATAACACGTTTAAAAAAGGAATTTTTGTGGCAATGAGCACAGATGGAACCTTCCAATTTTACCGTTGGGAAGATTTTTTTAATCGGTAGTTTAACGTCGATTATAGGTTTTTTTAAACCTAAGGAACTTTTTTCGATGAATTACATCAAACAAAATATCCAGATCATTTTGTTTGATGTAATGGATAAAGGCGGTTTTACTTTTTGATACTTTATAACCAAGGAATTACAAATTTTCAAATAAGTTTATTAAATAAAAAATCCTGGTTTTAGATATAACTAAAACCAGGATGGTGTATGATATATAAAAAGACAAGGCGTTTAAATCATAAAGTGTACCTTAACATACTTATAACAGCTGATCCTGTTGCATTTACAGAATTTATATAAATATAGGCCCTATATTTTTTGTCAGCTGTCTCCACCCAAACACCAGCTTCTGCTCTAAGTCCGATGGCATAATTAGGCATGTCTGTCATGTCAACACTAGTCAAATCAATGTCATCTACATATATACCAAATTGGAGATTTGCAAGATTTCGATCCTGAAGACCAAAAACTTTCCTAAGTTTAGTGCTTTTTTTCAAACCTGAAGGTAAAGTAACACCAGGTAAAAAGGATGCATCAGCACCAGGAGAAACTAACCCATGAGTAAAGGATGTGGGACTAGCTCTATAAAGATAAACCAAATCTACTTTATCTGGAATAGCGGCGGCAGAAGTGGCATTATAAATTGCCATATCTTCAATTGAAATAAAAGCATTTGTGCCATTGGAAACAGTAAGATTCTTTTTGATACTCATCTTTGAGATATTATATGGCCCCATTTTGTAGGATGCAGTTTTTCCATCGCTACTGTTTACTGAAAAAGTAAAGGAAACCGTTTGACCTTTTGCTTCATCAGGTACAATGTAGTAATATCTAAGTGTTGCCGCGTTGGTATCAACAGTGAAAGTAACTTTCGATGATTTGCCAGCGTCAACTACCGTAGAAGGTGATCCAATCGTAACAGGGATATCGACACCCCCTGAATTGGTATAATAGGACCTGTGCTCTAAATAGGTGCCAGTTCCTCCAGGAATTGAGGCTTCAACCTGTGCCGATACTAACTTACCTTGTGATTTTGGTATAGCCATTGCGTATGCAAATTCAATAGGTAAACTTGCAATACTTGGTCCAATCGTCCTTTTTAAGCAATCATTTGTAAGTTGAGATATTGGTTCAGGCAAGATATATTCTTCTTCCTGGCATGCTGTCAAAGAAGTCAGCAAAACCCAAACCAAAAAGAAAAAATTAAAATTTCTATATAGCATTGCTTTTGATTTAAGTGTAGATATTTTACTGATACTTTATGATTAATTTGTAAGGTTTACGGACTAATCTGTTTCCTGAAACAACCGTAAAAATCTTTGAATCAGCCAAATTTGAAAGATCCATTTTACCTGTTATTTTGGGATCTAATTTACAATCTGTTGCCAAAGTAAACTGAGGATAAACATTTTTGAGATCCGTTCCAAAAAGAACCGATACATCAATCGTCTGTGCAACGGTATCAATGACTGCAGGTGCTGCTCTAACCGTTACAAAATCAGCACCCAGTAATTCAAAATTACTTACAAAACACTCACTCCTGAAGGTAATTAACAGTCCGTCTTCGTCTACAAAACTATCCTTTTCACAAGAAAAAAAACTACCAGTCAATAACAAGACAGTTAAAATTATTTTAAAATATATAGTCATGGCTTACGATTAAAATTCTTTGTTATGTAAATATTTAGGTTATCGCCAGGGAATATTTTGCGTTAATTTTGGATTGCGGTCTCTTTCGTTTGGTGGTATCCTGAAAATGTATGCCTGCTGATAAACCAAATCTGACGCATTCAGGTAATACCTGGTAATATCCGCTCCCCAGGTATCTTTTTTCCAGACACCGACACCACCCGGAGGTCCCCAAACTTTTTCAATGGCTCTCCATCTTCTTAAATCAAATCCACGGTGACCTTCTGCAACCAATTCAACGATTCTTTCCTGCTCAATAGCATCAAAAAAAGCAGATTTACTTGCATATTTTGAAGGAGCTAATGGGGGTAATGCACCTCTTGCACGGATTTTATTTACGCCCGCTATGGCATCAGGAAGGGGACCACTCACTTCATTTGAGGCTTCCGCATACATTAAAAATACATCTGCCAATCTCATAACTGGAAATGCATAATCTCCTTCACTTCTTCCTAATCCTTCATAATTTCTGACAAATTTCCTAAATACATATCCATACAATGCACCATCTGTATTGTAAGAAATATATTTTATACCTCCAATGGTAACATTTGCAGCCCAGGTTTTATAGATAAATGGAGAAAATCCGGTTGACTTCAACGCGGTCAAGCCAATACACATTTCATAATCCCACATGAGGGTTGACTTCATCCGATAATCTCTGTTTGCATAAGTTTTAGGATTAACCGCAGAGTTTACTGTTGTTCTGGCAGCGGAATTAGTTGTAGGATTGAGTGGAACCATTTTTGGAGCAAAATCACCCGTTGTAATCAATTGATATCTGTCTGCCAACTCAAAATAGGGAAGTACCCACACTTGTGATCCTTCAACTGTACGACCTGAAAAATCACGCATTAATTCTTCACCCTGGGAAGGGGTTGTAGGCGTTCCAGAATGAGTAAATACCATTATCATTTCCGGATTACCATTTGCCTTAGGTGTAAACAGTTCGAAATAATTGGGTAATATTTCCGCTCTCCCTAAAGAATCAATCTGGCCTGGATCACCATTTTTATATAAAGTCAATCCAAAATCATTCATTACAGATTTAAAATCTGCTGCAGATGCAGTAAATGCCGCTTGAGCCTCAGCTGCGTCACGCGTGAAGCCTTCTAACTCAGGCCAGCCATTTTTCTTCCAGCTTCCCCAATAAAGATTAAGTTTCCCCCTGAATGCAAGGGCTGCAGGTTTTGATGCTCTTCCCAAAACAGGGTTTTTTGCAGGAAGTTTGGCAACTGCATAATCAAAATCTGATAAAATAGCATCTTTTACCACTTTGATATTCGTTCGCTCGATAGAAGTTACTTCACTGTTGCTATATATAATTTTATCTATATAAGGAACATCTCCCCACATAGAAATTAATCTAAAATAGGTCATTCCTCTTAACAACCTTGCTTCAGCAATGATACTCTCCAAAGCTGCTAATTTTGCACCCGTTGCACTGGGCAACATTTTATTTGTAATATTTTCTATGACATAATTGCATCTATTTACCGCGCCGTATAAATAACTAAAATATTTATCAAAACTGGCACCATAACCAGATGGGGCATAAGTAGCACCTTGATAGGCATCACCTCTTAAAATACTTCCACTTGTTGCACTGGTTCCTCTTGTTCTGGTGTAATCGCCATGACCATCAAAATAATAATCTCGGTCAAATACCGCTCTGGTAGCGGCATAAGCTGACATTAATGCAATGGTAGCATCTGCATCAGTCTTCCAGAAATTCTCTGAGGCAAGTTCGCCAGTAGGCTTTTGGTCAAGAAGGTCTTTCCTACATGATGTAGGCAAAATCAGTATTACCGTAAACAGCAAAAACGCAACAATATTTAAATGAATAGATAGATTTTTCATCATCTGAAGATTTTAGAAACTAAGGTTTACAGCAATAGAATAAGATTTATTGATAGGATACACGTTGTTGTCATCACCCTGCTTCTCTGGATCCAAGCCACGGAAAGAAGTTAATGTGCCAATATTTTCTGCAGAACCCACAATTCTGAAATTAGAAATGCCCATTTTTGCCAATACTTTTGAATTTACTGTATAACCAATCTGAATATTTTTCACACGTATGTAGGACATATTATCAAGCCAAAAATTAGTGGACTGTCTGTTGTTTCCACTTCCTCCCAGTCTTGGCCAAAGTCCATTTCTATTATCCCATGACCACGGATTATAGAGATGTTCCCAGGATGCAGCATATCGCGCATTGTTAAAGTTGGTATTATTGAAGATGTTCAACCAATAATCTTTTCTTCCAGTGGCACCTTGTAGAAAAACAGTAAAGTCGAATCCTTTAAAGGCTATAAATGTATTGAAAGCGAAGGTCGTGGTTGGACGTTCCTGCTGAAAATTAGCATAAGCTTTTCTATCATCACCTGTAATTCGACCATCACCGTTAAGATCCTTTAGTAATAAATCACCAGGAGCTGCTCCCTGTGGCGTTGCATTATACACATCTGCCCAAGACTGCGCAATGCCCAAATCTTCATAAGAATATACGAATTGATAAGGCAAACCTATAAAAACATTACCTCTAAGCAATAATTGGTTCCATTTTTCCAAATTTGTCTTATTAATTGCCGCATTCAGATTAAACCCATATTGTAAACTTCCAATCATGTCTTTCCAGGACAAATCAAGTTCTACCCCTCTATTTCTAAGATTGCCAATATTTGTTCTCGGTGGAGGGGAATAGGCGTAAAAAAGGAAGGTGGAAAATTCAGAAGGTCTGTTCATTCCTGTAGTAAGTCGATCATAATAATCGGCGGTAACAACCAGACGATTTCCAGAAAAGGCCAAATCCATACCTACATTAAAAACCGTTGAAGTTTCCCAGGTCAATAACCTGTTTATCATTTTACTATTTGCGAAACCTCGCTGAACAGAAGAACCTGTAACATAGTTTAGATTAGTAAGCGTTTCCTGTTGTTCAAATCTGCCTACACCGCTATTATTACCCAAACTTCCATAGGAAACCCTAAACTTACCATTCGAGAGGAACTTGTTCGTGAATTTTTGAATAAATTTTTCTTCCGTGAATTTCCAACCCAATGCCATGGATGGAAAAAAACCAAATCGACTGGAATCAAGAAATTTTGATGAGCCATCTACCCTGAAATTTACTTCAAAAAGATATTTATTGAATGCAGTATAATTGACTTTTCCAATATAGGATTGCAAGCCTTCTGTGCTGGATGTTCCGCTGGTTGACTGTATATCCGTCAATGCTGCATTTATCTCTGTCAAAGAAGGGTGAAGCCTATCATTTCTACCACTTCCCTGAGAACGCGCATACCAATACTCCTCATTATATACAAATAAAGCAGAAAAATCATTATTCTTGCCAATTTTTGTATTGTAGTTAAGGCTTCCATTGAATAAAGTTTTAAATCCAGTGCTGGTAGAGTTGGAAATACCTGCGTTTGCACCTACATAATTTCTACTTCCAAAAGTTTCTGTCTGGAAATTATACGCCTGTGCGGGAATAGGAGCACTCCAAGAAAACTGATTGTAGTAATTTAAGGCATAATCAACCCTTGCTTTTAATCCTTTAATTGGTGACCAATCATAATATACTTGTAGATTGGCTTCTTGTCTGTTATTTTGTGAAGGGCTGAGCGTATAGGGTGCATAAGGATTATAGGCCTGTGGATCTTCACCATAAGCCATTACTCCGCCATAATAGCCTGTTGTAGGATCATAAGGAACCAAACCTGCAATAGCATATTGAAGGTCATTTCCTGCTGTATTTCCTGGATCAGGATCTGTGAAACCCTCTGATAGAGCATATCGCCATTTAGACCAGTTCCCGTTGAAACGGAAGCCAGTGTTCATATTGTTTTTAATTTTTCCATCAAAATTGAACCTTGCATTGTATTGGGCATAATCATTATTAATCTGTAATCCTCTTTCATCTTTTCCACCCAGTGAAACAAAGAAATTCGTCCCTTCATTTCCCCCAGATGCAGAAAGATTGTAATTACTGTATAAACCCTGCCTCAATATAACATCCCAGATATCAGTATCCGGAAATCTTAATGGATCAACCATACTCTTGGCCATCCACTCATCTACAGTACCTAATCTAAATAGTTGGTTTCCCTGAAGTGTATTTACTGCAGTCCTCTGTTGCTGAACATGTAAAGCCCTTGCATAATCTTCCATAAAATCTATTCCTTTAGTAGGAACAACAATGGAGTTATTGCTGGTGAAATTCAATGTTGTTTTCTTGGATCCCTTTCCACTTCTGGTGGTTATCAAAATAACCCCATTTGCAGCCCTCGACCCATAAACAGAAGCAGAAGTTGCATCTTTTAAAACAGATATAGTTTCTATATCATTAATATTCAGTCTATTAATATCAACATCAGGCATTCCATCCACTACAATCAAAGGACTGGCATTATTTACAGTTCCTAGCCCTCTAATAAGTAAGCTGGCTTCATTATTACCAGCCATGCCAGAGGATTGCACAGCCTGTAACCCTGGTACAAGTCCAGATAATGCTGAAGAAACATTAGGTAAGGCACGACTTACAATCTTCTCATCTACATTCAATTGAGAAACAGCTCCCACCAAATTAACTTTTTTCTGAGTACCATAACCAACTACCACAACCTCCGAAAGATTCTGTACGTCAGCTTCAAGTACTAAATTAATGGAAGTCTGAGTTCCAATTAAAACTTCCTGCGTAATAAATCCAACATAACTGAAAACCAAAACATTACTATTACTTATTCCTGAAATTGAATAAGTTCCATTTTCGTCGGTAACCGTCCCTAAAGTAGTACCTTTTATATTTACGGTTACACCAATCAGCTCTTCATTGTTGACATCCGTAACCTTTCCCTTAATCGTCAGGGTTTGAGAAAGTAACGATTGACATGGAAAGAACAGAATAATTAACCCCAATAAAAAATGATGTATTTTCATAATTTTTATTTTTACCAAACGCTTATGTTTATTTCTGGAAAAGTGAAATCCTTTTTCTCAAAAAAATTAAGAAGCAGGCTATCAACTTGATTCTAAAAAAACTGAGCTAAATATATTAAAAAAATTTAGAATAGCTATCAAAATATTTATATAAAATAATAAAAAGTGAATCGTTTACGTTAACGATAGATAGTTAATTTTTGTGGAAATATTTTAAAGAAAATAGTTTAGTAAAAAATATTAACATCCACTTCCTAAAGTTTAAAATAATTCTTGGCTCATTAGATATCATATTTTTTTAAAAAAAATCCGTTTATTTACTTTATAATTTTATTGCCAATTATTTGTTTGCATCATTATAAAAGATCTGCTCCATGATCGCCCACCCATTTTCTCCTGGCAAAGGAATCTGCATTGGATTACAAACTTCAAGCCATGCTTTATTTCGAGGTTCCTTGGCCAGAGCACTCATATCTGACTCAAAATTTTCTCCTTTATATTCGTAATAACCAAACTCAAAGAAATCATCACCTATCTGGTGTAAAAAAATACTAAAATTAAATAGATGATATTGGATCAAAAGATCACGAACACCAGGGTGATTATCTTCATGAAGTTTCTTATAACTCTCTACACATTCTGGTCTAAGTTTTATGACTATACCGATACGCATTATATCAAAATTTCAATGGGTTTGTAAATATATACGTTCTGCATTTCCGCCCATAATAGCTCTTTGTTCATTAGCCGAGAGCGTATTTATGAGGCTTAAAACTGTATTAACCCAGTTAGTATAAGTACTTTTAATCAGACAAACAGGCCAGTCAGATCCGAATACCATTCTTTCCGGACCAAATGCATCTAAAATAGTTTCAAAATAAGGTTTTAGAAGTTCTATATCCCAGGATTCCTGTAAAATCTCTGTAACCATTCCAGATAATTTACAATATACATGCTCCCTCTCCGAAATTTTCTTTATATGATTAGCCCAATCCACATCAAATGAATTTTTATTGATTTTTGGTTTTGCTATGTGATCAAGAACAAAAGTTTGTCGGGGATGACTGTCCACAAATTTAATAGTCTGAGGCAAATGATGCGCAAAAATCAATATATCGTAACACAATCCAAACTTATTAAGCGATTTAATTCCCTCATTGAAATCGGGGCGCAATATAAAATTATTATCAGGCTCATCATGAATAACATGGCGAAAACCTACTATTTTATTTTCAGACTTATAGATTTCGATATATTTTTCGACCTTTTTATCACAAAATGGAACCCATCCAACTACCCCTTTTATGAAAGAATTATCCT
>JAJTER010000031.1 GCA_021299835.1 Saprospiraceae bacterium
AGATCCCGATGGTCATCAATGGGAAGTCCTTTTTTCGGATATGTCTTTGTTAGGATAAAAAAAAACACCTTAAGTACAGGGACTTAAGGTGTTAAAAAAGGCTATGTTTTTATTAGACAAAGGCTAATTATTTGCTCATTTTTATTACTTTGAATACATCCCATTTGTGATCACGGGAAACTTGCAGATAATAAATTCCTACCGGTAGATCTGAAACAGACATTTCATAATATCCGGCACCACTTTGGGTTTGCATGGTTCTTAAAACCCTTCCATATTGGTCGGTTAATCGAAGTGTTTGCCCTTCAATACTCTCTAATTGAATATTTAACAAGTCATTTACTGGATTAGGATAAATATTTACACCTTCTTTGGCTTTTACAGGTGATTGGATGTAATTTTCAACCACAGCTACAAGCGGTGTTTCATTCACATCTTCTCCATTTTCTCCAGGACATGGATTGGTAATAAATACATTCGACTGTAGGTTGGTAAGGGTTGTATTTCTTTTAATTACATCGGATAATCTGGTATTGGACACCTGTGTTTTGATAGCTGCAGGAAGATTTGGATCTGATTTATAAAAATAAAAATCACCATCTCTTAGTTTTTCAAACTGAGCTTTTAACAACGCATGCATAGTTTTTCCCACTGATTTACCTGGGAGTAAATCTTCTGCCAGTAAGCCAATCCATACATCAATATTGTCAATGGTTCCATACTGTGTTTGAAGAGCAGCTGCCAAAGTAGTATTTTTGGTTATATCAGCAAAAGTTCTGGCAGGGGTTCCTGTATAAAATTTACGGATATCATTATAATCAGGTAATCCGTGATCTCTTCCTCTTTGAATATTTAGCGCAGCTAAATCAAGACCGAATCGAACAGGAGCAGTAGGACTACCAAATAAGAAATTCCGGAGTATGCTATTTATCTTAGTATCAGTTTCATATTGTTTATGCGTTGCAAATCCTTTTAAAAACGATTCTAATCCAAATTCATCAAATAAACCAGTATTGAAAAAAGCATCAATCAATTCAACGCCACCGCCGCCAACAACAGTACAATTATTATCTCGCATGGGGAGTAAATCAACAACCTGGGTATGCCCAATTCTGTATCCGGCGGTAGCGAAGGAATTTAATATATCAGGTCGAACAGAGCTATTGTACCTTGAATAATTGTTTAGGGTAATACCCATGGCCGGAAGGAATTCCTGATAGGTTATGGCTTGAATTAAAGCGCCAACTTCTTTTCTTGCTTTTTGAAATATTTCTTCATCATTGGTTAAACCCTGTGTTCTTAACCTATCACAAATGCGGTTATGTTCTCTTACAAAAATTAAATGCATTCCTGAAATTCCCGGATGTTCAGCGCCTCTTACATCACCGGTTACAAAGGTTTTAATAGTATGGTTTCCGTCATTTGCCATACTCGGAGCCGTGGCATCCAAAGCTCCTGTTGATTCTCCATTTACCGTATTCCAGGGAAGGTTATTACCCGCTGAAGTTTTTAATTTGCCATTTACTTTAGTTCTCAACCAGGATGCCCTGATACTATCAGATCCGTAAACGACTGATCCATCAATCCATGAGGTGTTCAGATTCATCTGCTGACGTTGTGAATTGACTCCGCTTCCCGGGAAAATGGTACTTCTGGTAAATGAGATGGGAACCGTGAAAAGCGGTTCATTCGCTGGTAAGGTAATGGGTACTGATTCTGTGGTGCTACTTGGAGTAAGTACTACATCGTGATCTATGAACTGCCCCCAGACATAAACATAAGTACTTAAATTTTTTGCACTGAAGGCCGAAACTGGTTCATCACAAATAGCATTTGAAATTTGTCTGGCAGAGGGACGGTTGGTTCCGCCCATCGCATTTTTGGTATCAGTAGCACCATATTCAGCCGGAATTTCTCTGGCCAACGCAATATTGGTTGCACCCCATTCTGCCTTTGTTCTTGAAATGTTATTATTGGTTCCGTCAATAGTCCGGTATATTGGTTGTGTACTCACAGGTCCGGGAGCATTTCTTCTGTTGGCATCAAAGCGTCCTGGCATACCATCAGATGAATGAGTTTGTGCAAAAGAGGAAATTGAAATGCTTAGGAATAAAAGAATGGTAGTATTCCTAAAAATAAAGTTAGATTTCATGGGGTGTTTTTTATAATGGTTAATAAAGCGAACAACCCATTAAGCAGACTAATTTTCTTTTGTACTCATTTCCTTATTATATTTTTATTTCCCCCTATCTTTTTGATTTGGTTTTCTTCCCCAGTTCGTTAGATTGATATCCAGGTCGTCATGGGCTGCAATCATTTCCTGTCGGCAAATATTTCTCATGTTTAATATAGTTGACTGATAGGCAGGTTTTCCTGAAAGATCGACTGTTTCCATGGGATCTTTTTTCAAATCAAATAATTGCGTCGTTTCCTTTCCAGCCACATTATAAACGATTAACTTCATACCATCTGCCGTTTTCACACTTCGGCTCCAATGTCCATAAACGTTATATATATTTTCCCGAACTTTTACCTTTTGATCTTTAATAATAGGCATTAAAGATTTTGCTTCCACCGTTTTAGGGGCAGGTATTTTTAAATATTCATAGATGGTTGGCGCTATATCACTTAAATAGACAAAACCATCTGCTTTTTTATTTTTTGGGATACCTGGTCCTGAAAATATCATGGGCACACGAATGCTGTGTTCGTATAAATTTTGTTTTCCCAGTAATCCATGCTGACCTACTGCAAGGCCATTATCTCCTGCAAATACTATCAGCGTATTTTCCATTAATCCCTCCTTTTCAAGGGTTTCCAGTATTCTTCCCACCTGTGCATCCATTTCTGAAATCATGCCATAATAAAGGGCTATTTCTTTTTTGATTGCTTCCGGAGTTCTCGGCGTTGGTAGTAATTGTTCATCGCGAACATTCAAATCGCCATTATCAAATGGATGTTTCGGCAGGAAATTTTTTGGTAAAGGAATTTTTGTTGGATCATATAAGCGGTCATAAGGTGGAGGTGGTGTCCTCGGGTCATGCGGGGAGGTCAATGCAACATAGCACATAAAAGGTCCGAACTTCGCCTTGTCACTTCGAAGAAATTCAATAGCATTATTGGTGTATAAAGTGCTGCTATAAATATCACTTTGTCTCTTAGTTGATTCTGGAAAAATGCCAGTAGGGTCAAACTCTTGAACCATAGGTTTAAATTGGCCACCGTCTTTTTCAAAATGCATGCCACCAAAATAGATGTCCCCGCCGTCACTGAACATTCTGTGATGGGAGGCCTTATCGCTATGCCATTTTCCTGTGTGATAGGTTTCATATCCATTTTCGCGAAGTGTCTCAGGCAGACTAATCAAACTGTCGGGTATCACCCCTCCGTCAGAAGGAAGGCGATTCACATAACGTCCTGTCATTAACATTGCCCGGCTTGGTACACACACCGCTCCATGATGTCCACCCATAACGTGGGCCTGGGTAAATAGGAGCCCCGATGCTGCAAGTTTATCCAGGTTAGGTGTGGAAATAATTTTATTTCCCATAGCACCTAATGCCTGATAAGTATGATCGTCTGAATAGATGATGAGTACATTTTTATTTAATGAATGACCACTTATTTGTCCCTGAACCGAAGGACTAAAAAGGAAAGCAATGAAAATTTGAAATAAAAAAGTTGATTTTTGTGAAAATTTCATAGTTAGAAGATTGATTTTTTTAAATTTAGTAGTTTATGGTCATTATTTCTGCAATTTATTAATATTTTTAGTTGGTTCTTTTTCTCTCTAAAAAACACAATGATGAATCATTCCCCATGGGTTATATCCTTTTTTCTAAGTATAAATTTTTTAATAGCTCAATCTACGAATGTCCATTTAATTCCCAAAAAAGGTTTGGTTTTAGAAAGCCAGAGTATTAAATGGGGAAATGGTTCGGAATTAAATTTTTTTAACAGCGATAAATCAAAACACCATTATTATTTTACCTGGTGGGAGCAGGATATGGATAGTTCTCAACCGGATGTGGACAAATTACTCATCGGTTCTGAAAATACTGCCGTTTCAGGATTTTATCAACTTAGGAAATCAAAACAGCTATTTGAAATAGAAATTAATTGTAAATGGAACAGACTGGATAGTGGATTGGTAGATATTGTACACAACAAATGGTGGTTTCCATTTATTGAAAATGCGACTTTTGAAAGTCCACAAGGTGTATTTTCCTTTAAGGAATTGAAAGATTTTTCTGGATCAAGTTTAATTATCCATACCTCCTGGGGCTCCTTCGAAATTAAAAGTTCCCATCCTTTTTCGCTGGTAAAACAGGTCGAGATACCCGTGCTGGCAGATCAGTTTTCAAGAAGAGACCAATATTTATTATTAGAGGAACGGAATATTCCCATCTTACCCGGAGGTTCCATAAAAAGATTTTTTTCGATAAGGGAATTAAAAGCAAATGCGGTTATTTCAAATAACAGTATTATCTCAAGTTCCTTTATTGCACAAGTTAAAGATGCCTGGCAAGCTCCTTTTCAAGAATTTCCCGAGGTATTGCCGAAGCCTAAGGAGCTTGTTTTCCATAAGGGATTTTATGTATTTCCTGACATCGAAAATACAGTGTTGAACGAAACCCAAAAGGAATTCCTGAAAATTATTTCTTCCAAATGGCAATGGAAAAAGAAGTATGCACCACAGATAAATACACGTAAAATTCCTTTAGGGCATGAGGAGGCTTATAAGATTCGAGTGGAAAATAAAGGCATTTTTATTGATTATGAGACTGAAAAGGGGCTTCAGCACGCATTATACACGTTACAACAGCTAACGGTAGCCCAAAACGGAAAATTACAGATTCCGCTCCTATCATTGTCTGATCAGCCATCAACCGATTGGCGGGGTATCCATTTGTTTACCGGACCTACTTCCCTGAATTTTCACAAACAACAATTTGAAAGAATATTATTGCCTCTAAAAGTGAATAAAGTGGTGGTTCAATGTGAGCAGGCCGAGTGGAAAAGTTTTCCAAATATTCATAATCCCATTTCTATTTCTTTGAATGATTTAAAGGCGTCCTTTGATTTTTTTAATAAAAACAGGGTAGAACCCATTCCCCTTATTCAAAGTCTGGGTCACATGGAATGGTTCTTTAAATCTAAAGAAAACCGATTCATGGCAGTTAATCCTGCATACCCTTACACGCTTAATCCAACCTTAGAAAGTTCAAAACTGGCAATCCTGAATATTTGGGAAGAAGCCATCTCTCTTTTAAAGCCCAAAACAATTCATGTTGGTTTTGATGAGATTGGAATGATTGGCTTTAATGAACCCAGGGAAAAGGAAATAGATTATTGGAATATTCAGATGGGATTATTGGATAGCTTGACCAAAGCCAGAAAACTAAATCTTATGATTTGGGGCGACATGGGTTTGGCTCCTTCCGATGGTCCCGATGCTTGTAATGGTATTACCTCTGAACGTGCCAGAAAAATTCGGACTTCCATTCCCAAAGGCACCTGGGTGGCAGATTGGCATTATTTGAACAACGCAGATCCATCTGTATATTTGCCTAATCTGAATATTTGGAAAGAAAATGGGAATATCCCATTGGCAAGTACCTGGTTTTATCCCCAAAATATCAAAGGTTTTGTATCTGCAGCACAAAAAGTGGGAGCTGGTGTGCTACAAACCACCTGGGCCGATTTTGAAAGCAGTGAATACAATATGCTGCAAAATATGGAACAATTCGGTGCATATATCCTCGCACTCGATTATGCCTGGAGTGGTCGGAATGAAATGTCGGAAAAATTACCATATCATCCTATTGAAAAGTGGGCACAGCTTTATTATAATGATCCATTACCCATTTATTCGATGACAGGTATGGATATCTTAGCTGAAAAGAAGGGAATATTAATCCAAAATTTCCGTTGGGAAAACAAAAAAGCTTTACCTGTAAGCGGCTTTTCTTTAGCTATTAAAACAGATAAAATTCTTCCCGAAGGAACGCCCGTCATTAAAATTTCATACATGGATGAGGGTATTGAAAAAAGTATTTTATTGCGATATGGGGTAGAAATAAGAGGAGAGCAGGATGAAAGGCCTATATTCGACCATATTTCAAGGAAGGGAAAAAATATATGGCACCATTTCTTGCCTGAATCTATTTCCCTGAATCAATTAACCATTGAAAGTATTCACCCACTTGTTCTTTTTAAAATGAACCAATTTCATTTTTTGGAATAAATAAACTATATACATCATGAAATTTTACCTTAACATTTTTATCTGTTTACTCCTTTCCAGCTATCTATACAGTCAGGATTCACTTGGTGTGCTTGCCCCTGACAGACCTGGTTTTGGTGATGCCGTTTTTATAACGCCCAAAAAGTATCTAATGATAGAAACCGGATTTTGGACCGAAAATCAAAAGGAAGTTGGTTCCGTTATTCAAAATACCAGGGGAATAGGTCTCAATTCCACCTTGCTTCGATATGGGGTTTCAAAAAAAATGGAACTCAGATTTGATTATTCGCTTTGGCAGGAAAAATTAAACAATGAAGCGTTTACCACTGGTTTCCAACCTGCCAGAGTAGGGGTAAAACTTGCTTTACTGGAAAATAAGGGAGCTATACCTGCCGTAACATTTATCGGGATGACGGGATTTCCTTTTTCAACCTCAAAGGTATTTAGGACTAATTCGGTAAATCCAAGCACGGAATTGTCCTTTGCCAATCCATTAACCGATTGGCTAACGCTTTGTTATAATCTGGGAGCTGCATGGGATGGTGAAAATAAAAATCCTGCTTATTATTATGCCCTTTCACTGGAAATGTCTCTTTCTGATAAATTGGGTTGTTATATTCAAGGACATGGAGATTCCCAAAAGATGGATTTACCTGGAGATTCAAATCAGTTGAACCAATCTTTTGTTGAAGGTGGAATCGTTTATTACCCAAAAAATAATATGCAGTTTGATATTTCGTCAGGGTCAAGTGTAGGAACTGCCAATACCTATTCTTTTTTGACCCTTGGATTCTGTCTAAGATTACCAAATTAAAGGTATATTTGTTAAACTAATTTGTAACCCTTAATTTCTACTTAAATGAAACTTAAATATTTCTTTTTGAGTTGTTTCGCCCTCGTTTTTTATAACGCTTGCAAACAATCTGATGCTGTTATTTTATCTGAACCATCTCCTGCCAATAATCCTGAAATCACGGTAACAACCGTTGTTACTGGCAATGATGTTATCTGGGGAATGGAACTTTTACCCAATGGTGATTTGATTTACGGAGAAAAAAAGGGAAAAATTTATATTAAAAGAGGCGAACAGACTATTCCCCTTGAAGGTTTCCCAACCGTAAAAACTGGAGGTCAAGGTGGCTTTATGGATTTAAAGGCGCACCCGAATTATGTTAAAAATGGCTGGATTTATGCTACGTTCACTTCCCTTGTCGCTGAAAAAGACTCAGAGGTGAAACTGGTTCGATTCAAAGTTAAAAATGATAAAATTCAGAACGTAGAGAATATTTTCGCTACAGGCGGTGGTAATACTTTTAACAATCACTACGGTAGCCGAATTGCCTTCGATAAAAATAATTATTTGTTCGTAAGTATTGGCGAAGGGGGCGGTTCTAGTTTAGGTGGCCCTAATTCTACGAATAAAAATGCCCAGGACACCAAGTTAAATTGGGGAAAAGTTCATAGGATGAAAGATAATGGGGACGTACCTTCAGATAATCCAGTACTTCCAGGGAATACCAAGCCAACAACGATGTTTTCTTACGGACACAGGAATCCACAGGGTTTGACATTGAATCCTCAAACAGGTGATATCTGGGAGACTGAACATGGTCCAAAAGGTGGCGATGAGATTAATATCATATCTAAAGGGGAAAATTATGGTTGGCCAACCTATTCTATTGGCATTAATTATAATGGAACCACCGTTTCAAACGACCATAAAGCGGAAGGGATTAAAGAACCTATTTTTACCTGGACACCTTCTATCGGCGTGTGCGGTATCACTTTTATCAATTCCGACAATTTCAAATCGTGGAATGGTAATTTTTTGGCAACAGGCCTTGCGGGTCAAAAATTATATCGTTTTGTTATTAAAGACAATAAAATTGTTGAAGAAAATATCTGGATGGAAAAAATGGGGCGCTTTAGAAACGTTATCCAAGGTTCCGACGGAGCAATTTATATTTCTCTCGAAAGTCCAGGAAGAATTCTAAAGGTTACCGCTAAATAATCATTGGGATAAAATATATAGTTAAAAGGGCTGTCTAAAAATGACAGCCCTTTTTCCGTTATATAGTGGTAAATGGAACAGAAAAGCTAAGATTTTCCCATTTGAAAATGAGTTCTCCCTCCTTTTTGGATGTTTCCTTCAATTCAAAGGTTAATCTTGGGGTTGCTTCACTCTTTGTTGGCGTAATGTCAACGCGTAAAACGTCGTCTTTTTGGTCGTAATCGTCGGATAAATGTTGCTCATGGTTTGTATTGAGTATGAAAGTCCATTTATCCTTTCCAGGAATAGTGAATAATCCATAAATGCCTGGCTTAATGACCTGACCATTGATTTTTATATCACTACTTATTTCAAATTTGTTGGCACTGTGAGCACCAGTAACCCAAACCTGATCAAAAGGGACCAATCCACCCCAAATAACTCTTCCTCTTACGCCTGGTGCATAGTAGTTTAATGTTAATTGCGTCTTTCCTACTTTTACAGAGGTTACCCGGGGAGTACTTGCTTTTTTTAGATCCTCTTTAATTAGCCCGGAATTTATACTGTCGGCGTAGGTAAGCTTTACGTTTTTTGAGGATGTCTGACCGAAAGCCAAAACTTGCATAAAGCAAGATATAAATAAGGCGAAAATCAGTTTATTCATTACCATTATTTTTTGAAGTTAAAAAAGGTGTACTCGAAATTAAGATAAATCCCGTTTGGTGCTGATCTTAACATATTACTAAACAAAGATTTCCGATAGGCCAGATCAATGCGGCTTTGACTGTTGACAATAAATTGAATGGCCGCCGTTCCGTCTATAAAGGTCTTTCGGTTATCACTCAAGGTTTGACCCAAAAACTCAAACATAAGATTGATGTTGGTCTGTTTGTAACTTTTATACGTTTTTGGATACATCAATCGTCCCCAGGACAGCGAATAATTGATAGCTGTGTTATCTTGCATTTCAGGGAAAACATAATTTGGATCGTTATTCGTTGCTTTTTCTAAACTGATAGAGCTACTAATGGCGGTTTTATGGACCAGCTTTGTGGCAATTAGTCCTAGTTCGGCACCACTGTTGTGTCCCATCGTTTCGATTTGTTCCTGATGTATGTCTGCCCTGTTTTTACTCACCCGTCCGTAAGCGGCCAATCTGAAATGACTGTGAATGTCATCAGAGGAGAAAAAGCGATATTTTACAAAAAGACTTCCACCTTCTAAATACAACCTGTTGCTTCGGTTACTTACAAAACTGGCTGCTCTGACCATGAGGTTTTTATTAATCCCGTAAGAAAGCTCCGGCATTAAATGATAATTGTAGCCGTCCTCCAAAAGTTCTTTAAAAAGGGATTGGGATAATCGAATATTGCTTGATCCTGCAGGCATATTGCTTGCAGGATCAGTTACAACGAACAATTCTTGTGCCCCTAAAAAAGAAATGATATAAAGAAGACCTACGCTCAATAGGTACTTCTTCATTTGTTTTCTATTTTATAATGAAAAACATCAGGCTTTTTTTGTGCATAAGTTCCAACAGAAGCGTACGTTTTTAAGTACTTCTTATGTTCCTTTTGCGTTACATAGCCTTCATCGAAAATTTTAATGGAGATTTCTTCTCCATTAATGGGAGAACCCTTACCTAAAGGTATAAATTGATTGGCGTTCCCTGAAATAACCGAACCTGGAACAGTCACGATCAATGATCCGATAAAAAAGCCAGCTTTTTCTATGTTTTCCTTAAATAAATTGGGGGCATATTTATTGTCAGGTTTAAGAAAAACGGTAAAGGTGTTGGTATTTAAATCCGTAAGGACACTATCTACGCCAACGATGGTATTCAGCTGTTTATAAATCGCATTGGAACACATAGAACAAGTCAATCCTGTGGCTATGATTTCTGCCTTTTTCACCTGGGCAAATGTTGCGTTAGCTGTTAATATGCAACAGGCTAAGGTTATAAAAAATATATTTTTCATTGGTTAATTATTAAGTTGTTCCCTAATTGTCAAACAATTAAAGGAGGTTAAAATAAATGTTGAATAAAAGAATTAGATGCTAAGATATCTTTGGTGGCAACCAAATATCGGGATGGTTAATATTTAAATAGCCGTTCAAATAATAGAAACTGGCTTTATCCATTATATCTGAATAGGTGTATAACGCGTCATTTACTCTTGGGGGAATGGTTTTTTGTATGTCTGAAATAGGGCAATGACACAAGGGATCACCGCATTTACCCCCACATCCATTGTCCTCGCAGTCTTTTTTTTGATTTTCAATACAACACGGAGAAATGTGCTCTTCCATTTTGTTTTCTCTCATTTTACAGCACATCATCTCCTGCTCCACAGGCATACCTGGGAGAATTTGGTTGAAAAGGCTTAACAAAATGATAAAAAACATATTTTTCAAATCTCTTCTTGCAAAATTAAACTAAAATTAAATAAGAAGTTGAAAAAAATCAAAAGATCGACTCCATCTTTACCCACAAACAATCTTACTGTTACCTCCCAAGGTAGGAATAACCTTTATTTGGGTGGTAATCCTATCCTTCAATTCTGAAACATGGCTAATGATGCCTATGCTTCGTCCTCGTTTGTATTGAATTTCCTCTAACATGGAGATGGCACTTTCCAGGGTGGCGGGGTCTAAACTTCCAAAGCCTTCATCGATAAATAAATTACCCAATTCAGCCTTTCCCGATGCCAAATCACTCAATCCAAGGGCCATGGAAAGGGATACTAAAAAGGATTCACCTCCCGACAAGGTGCTTTTGGCAGCCCGACGGTTATTTCCCATATATTGATCTATCACATATAGATGGTTCATGTCTTCTCCTTCCTGATGCATATCCAATAAATAACGCGCATTAATTAAAGCAAGATTGCTATTTGTCGCCTGTAATAATCTCTTCAAAGTCAATTCCTGGGCATATTCATTAAATCTTTTACCTTGTGCATCGCCTATCATATTGTTCAATAACTCAAAAGGTTTGATTTCCTTTTTCTTTTCTTCAAGGGCAATCAGCTCCTTTTTATATTTGCTTCGGGCATGTTGGTCTGTCTCAATAATCTGTCCAATGCTTCCCTTTTTTGAGTGATGTCCTGAAATGGTATCTTCTAATATTTTCAAATCGTCGATGATTTGATCCAGTGCTATCTCTGTTTGATCCTGTTGTCTCAAGTTTTGCAGCTCTTTCTCGAAATTTGTTTTATTCGTATCCAGTGAAGTTTTCTGCTGAGATAATTCATCTTTTTTATGTCGAAGCCTGATTCTCTCGTCAGACGAAAGATTGATACTTTCCAGCGCTTCAGGAGATAAAAATCCAGCGTCTCTAAGGTTTTGCAGAAAAAGGGCATTTTGATTTGAAAATTCTATCCTTAGGGTCGCTGCCTCTTTCTGATATTCAGCTATTTGGTCGGTCAGAAAGGTTGAATCGGAAAGTAACTGCTGCATTTGTAGCGTTTCCTCCCGAGATGTAGTCAAGGGTTCTTCAATACTAGGAAGTTCGTTTAAGGCTTGAGAAGCGGCCTGAAAAGAATCATTGGCGACGTTAACTACGCTTATTCTGGCATCTAGTTCCTTTTTTTCCTTCTCAGCACTAAGAATGGCGGTTTCAAGTAACTTACTTTGGACGTCCAGCTCCTTTTCCAATGGTCGGTATTCGTTCTCCAGTTTCTTAAATTCCTCTTGTTTTTTCGACAGATCTTGCAGGAAAGGTTTTATTTCATTAAAATCGGAAATATTTAAATTTTCACTGAAATAGGTAAGTATCTCTGCTTTTTTAATTTCAAGGTCATCAAATCGATTCAATTTATCCTTTTCACCTTGCCATTTGAGCTGAAGATCATCCAGTTTGTTTAATGCTGTTTTTAAGTCTTGTAACTGACTTTTCCTTGTGACAGTTTCTTTGAGGGTCTGCTGTAAATTTTCGTGTGTTTGAGAATGAGATTCAGCATGGACTAAAAATTTAGCCGTTACAGGCTCATGGCTTAAAACATGGATTTTTTGTTCAATATCCAGTATTCTGCCGTCATTTCCTTCTTTTTTGGCTATTAGAGCCGTTATTTTTCTGTCTTTTTCCTCTTTTTTATCACCCGAAATTTTAAGAGAAGACTGATGCCACAACTGTTTAACAGACATAACCTGGTCGGATATACTTGAATGGCCCGGATGATGAACGGAGCCGCATAAAGGACAGGGTTCACCATCTACCAGATGTTCTCTCAGGACAGCCAGGTCCTTTTCCTTTGCGGCCAAGGCCAGTATTTTTTCGATTTCAGCCAAGGCATCTCTATGTTGTTGTATCTCTACTTCCAACATCTTGCAATGATTAATTAAAGGAGGTAAGGATGCGTCAATATTTATATTTTCCTGAAGTAAAAGGTTTGATTCTTTTTCAAAAGAAATGATATTTTCTAACTGAAAGAGTACTTGTCGAAGTTGACTTTCCAGGTTCTGCGCTTCATCGTAATCTTTTTCAATTTTATCCCGTTGACCTAATTTTCGTATCGCTTCTAATTGAAAAAACAGGTTTCTCTCTTCCTTTTCAATGATGTTTCTGGCATCTTCCAGTTTTATATGAAGATCAATCCCTAACTGCTGAAAAATGGAATTTCTATAATTCACTAAAGATTGGAAATATTGTTGTCCGACAGCTAACTTTTCAAATAAGGGGATATTCTCCTTAAAAGTCTCCATTTTTGCTCCAATCTCCTCTTTTTTTTCTCCTATTTGAAGAATTAAGGCTGATTTGTCCGTCTTTTTCTTTTCTGCATCCAGATAATTTTGATCTGCTCTTTCTTTTTCGTTAAGGGCTGTTTGATAAGCAGTATATTTTTGGGCCTTATTATCAATGGCTGCTTGTATGGCTAACAGTTTTTGTGAAAGCTGCTCGATGAAATTATCCTTCGTAAGATGAACACCTAACAGGTCAGTCCAAAAAGTTAATTTATCATGAATCTCTTTTCCTTTGCTTTCCAGAGAAATCTTATTTTCATTGATTTTAATATCCAATGAATGAATGGCATCTTCCTTCTGCTTTAGAGCATCCCGGTCATTTAAAAGGGGATGGAAACTGTCATATCGTTCCAGGCGCTCCCTATTGGGTTGGAAAACCGTATTTTCCTGTTCCCACTGCATCAGATCAGTCTTCACATTCTCCAGTAAGGAGGATTTAGTTACTATTTGCTCTTTAATTAATTTTAAGGCTGTTTTCTTCTTTTTTTCCTCTATAAATTGGTTCAATTCATTTTCGAAAGTATTCAATTGATCTTTCAAATCACTTAACTCAGTATCGGAAAGCAGTTGGATATTTTTCAGCCCTTTTTCATCCTCTTCCATTTTAATTTTCAAGGCACTATATTTCTCGTACACTTTTTTACCCACTTTTCTATAGACATCATCTCCCGTTATTTTCTCCATTAAGGTATATCTTTCCTCTTTATTTGCATTTAGTAAGGCAGAAAATTGACCTTGAGCCAGCAGTACACTTCGGGTAAACTGGACAAAATCGAGAGAAGTAATTTGCGTGTTTCTGGCGGGTACTTTGGTATTGGTCTCTAAAAGAACCCATTCATTTTTGTCTATGTCAAATGTCGATAGTTCTTGTTTTCTTTCATTCAGATTATTATTCCTGTTATAGGCAATCGACCACTGGCTTTTATACAAATCCTCGCCCTGCGTATATTCGACACTTACTAAAGCCTCGGTTGCCCCTTTGCTGATTAACGCCCCAGATTTTAAAAGTAAACCACTGGTAATACTTTGATCCAGACGGGGTGATGCATTGTAAAGTGCAAGGCAAATGGCATCCAGAATAGTACTTTTACCTGAACCGGTAGGTCCTGTTATGGCAAATAAAGTACTGTTAGCCAAAGGTTGTTTATTAAAATCTATTGGATGATCGCCTGCCAGTGAATTCAGGTTTCGGATGAATATTTTTTGGATTTTCATAAGCTTAATTTTCAGTTTGTACTTCTTCCATGATTAAATTAAAGACAGTCAGGCAGGCTTCCTTATCTTCTGTTATTAGGGTGTTTGATTGCAGAATATTTTGGAAAACCTCGGCAGGTTTTATATCGGCTAAGGTTAAAACATCTGTTAAACTGGAAAGGGAAGCCAGGCTATTCTTGAAGGCATATCGGTAATTCGCAATGCGTAAATCCTCTTTTTTCTCCATTGTTACCTGGTCTATAAACGCAGATATGTCTCTTCCAATAGCTGGATTATAATCTTCTTCAATAATGACAATATCTATTAACAGGGGTAACAATTTATCATTCGTCAGATGGTTGATTTCATTTTTGACTGATAAAAAATCTCCTTCGACCCTTTTAAGTTCGCGAAAAACAGGAATTTTAATGGCTTCACTTTTTATATCTTTTCCATCAATGGTAAGTAAGCGAATTATTTTTTGCTGTTTTCTTTCAGAAAAACTGAGGGCTATGGGTGAGCCACTGTACCAGATATGGTTCGATCCCTGTACATTTTGGGGTAAATGGATATGACCCAGGGCTACGTAGGCAAAATATTCTATTGGAAAACACTGGGCATCAACACTACCCAGATTACCTACCTGTATCTGGCGTTCAGAATCTGAAACAGAGACACCACTGGCAAATAAATGGCCCATGGCAATAACTGGAATCTCTTTTTCTTGATATTCTTTTGATGCTTCGGCTACTTGTTGATAGTAAGCTTTTATACCGTTTTTAACCGCTTGCTCTACCGATTCAGTAGTTGCATCTAATCCTGGTGTTCGAATATCCTGGTCCTTTAAAAATGGAACTGCGGCAACAACAACCGTCGGCTGGTTTTCATCATTTATTGAAATAGGTATAAGGAGATTTTCTGTTTCAGTCGGCGCATGGCCAACTACGTGAATATTTAGATATTGTAAAATTTCCTTTGGCGCTTCAAGCATTGCGGCAGAATCATGATTACCTGCTGTAATGATTATCTTCTTTATTCCTAAGGGAATAAGTTGAGCCAAAAATTGATAATATTGTTGTCTGGCGTAAGTGGGAGGGTTAGCCTTATCAAAAATATCGCCTGCAATGAGGAGGGCGTCCGGCTTGTGTTCAGGAATACAAGTGTTGAGTAGCCAGGAAATAAATAATCGATGGTCTTCTTCTAAGGATTCATTATATAGATTTATTCCTAAATGCCAGTCGGCTGTATGTAATATTTTCATTTTTAAGCTAAATTAAACAAAAAAACCACCGGAACTTTTATTTCCGATGGTTTTTTCCAAACGTAGTTTAAAAACTATTTATTTTGGCAATACTACAGCGTCAATAACGTGAATAACGCCATTGTCAGCTTTCAAGTCTGTTACTAAAACAGTAGCTACACCACCATTTTCGTCTGTAAGAATCACTTTACCGTCTTTCAGGCTAACGGTTAATTTTCCACCGCTTACAGTAGTTACCACTACTTTACCACCGCCGTCAGTGATAGCTTTTACTACTGTTGCAGCATCTAAATTTCCAGCTACTACGTGGTAAGTAAGAACTTTAGCCAAAGCAGCTTTATTCTCAACTTTCAACAAAGTAGTAACCGTTCCTTCTGGAAGTTTCGCAAAAGCAGCATTAACCGGAGCAAACACTGTGAATGGACCTGTACCTTGTAAAACCGCTACTAAATCAGCAGCGGTAACTGCTGCTACTAAAGTAGTGTGATCTTTTGAACCCACTGCAATATCAACGATTGTTTTTTGTGCATGAAGTACAGAAAACAAAGAGCTAACAGCTAAAAATACTAAACTTAATAATTTGAATTTCATGATTTTGTTTTTGATTTGAGAAAACCAAACGGGAATGGAATCAAATGGTTGCAGAATAATGAATTATTATGAGTGGTATTTTAATTCTTTAGGCTGTAATTCATATTAATTGGTCATTTCTACTCATCTTTGTAGCGATGGAAATAAATAATAAAATAAAAGAAGTACTGGGAAATCTCAATATTTCTGAGCTAAATGAAATGCAGGAAGAAGCATTTCAAGCAATAAAAGAGGAATCGGAGGTTATTTTATTGGCACCAACAGGTTCTGGCAAGTCACTGGCTTTCCTATTGCCCGTTTTTGAACTTATAGACTCGAATAATAAGGATGTTCAAATCTTAGTCCTGACCCCAACCAGGGAGTTAGCTATACAGTTGGAACAGGTTTGGCAAAAAATGAAAACGGGATACAAAGTTAATACCTGCTACGGAGGTCATACAATGTCCGTTGAAATTCAAAATCTATCCCAGCCTCCTGCCATTATTATCGGTACGCCAGGTAGAATACTGGATCATCTGGGTAGGAGGTCGTTTGATCAAAGAAAGGTTAAAATTTTAATCTTAGACGAGTTCGATAAGTCCTTAGCCATGGGTTTTCAAAACCAAATGGCACACATTATAAAAACGCTCACTGGCTTAAAAAAGAGGGTGCTTGTTTCTGCTACGCAAAAATTGCAAATTCCTCCCTTTGTGGGCATAACTACTCCTGTAACGTTGCTTTTTTCAACGATTGGCGAAAAAACAACAGAAGGGTTAAATCTTAAGGTCATTTATGGCGAAACGGACGATAAACTGGACCTTTTATTTGATTTACTATGCTACCTGGGGGCATCTCCTACGATTATTTTTTGTAACCTGAGGGGAACTACCGAAGATGTTAGCGCAAGGCTGGCCGAAAAGGGAATAGTCAGTGCTTGTTTTCATGGGGGTATGACGCAGACAGATAGAGAAAAAACCTTGATTTCTTTTAGAAATGGCAGTCTTATTTTTCTCATTTCTTCTGATCTCGCCGCCAGAGGTTTAGATATTCCCGAAGTGAAAAATATCATTCATTTTGAAATTCCGTCGAAAAACACAGACTTTATTCATCGAAATGGTCGAACAGCAAGAATGCATGCGGAAGGTAATGCCTTCCTCTTGATAGGTAAAAATGAAAGGTTGCCCGTATATTTATCAGAGCCTCCCGAAACATTTGAAATTCCAATCGTTGACTCGCTTCCTGACCAATCACCCTGGATTACCTTATATATTAGTGGCGGTAAAAAAGATAAAATTAGTAAAACAGACATTGTTGGTTTCTTAGTAAAAAAGGGTGGGCTGGAATTGCATGAAATTGGTAAAATTGAAGGCATGGATTTTATGTCATTCGTAGCCGTCCACCGAAATAAATTGGAGGAGTTGTTGCTAAAAGTAAAAGATGAGAAACTAAAGGGTAAAAAATATCAGATTAGATTGGCAAGATAAATTATTGATAATGTATAAATTATGTGTATTCCTTGTATTATTAGGTATTAATATACCATTATTTGGAAGGGATACAACGCTTTACAAAATAGTAACATCGACAAAGCCAATTAGAA
This sequence comes from Saprospiraceae bacterium, assembly GCA_021299835.1. Lineage (GTDB taxonomy): Bacteria > Bacteroidota > Bacteroidia > Chitinophagales > Saprospiraceae > BJGN01. The sequence goes on from JAJTER010000031.1 coordinate 17,606, forward strand.
GTCTGGCAAAATTAAATGGTAATATTATTGTTACCCGGTATGATGGTGTGTTTGAATTTGATGGTGATAATTTCTTTAAAACAAGTATTAATAAGGAAAAGGTAAAGGTTACAAATAATGGAAACGAGAATTGGGCAAAATTGGTCAATTCAAAGTTAGATTATACTCAGGTGGAACTTTCAAATGATGGTATTTATTGGGTACTGGTTAAAAATAAATTTATTTATGGGTTTAAGGTAACCGACAAAATTAAAAAATCATTGCCAGATCTGGCTATTAGAGGTATATACGCAAACAATCATTCTTTACTTATCTCCACCTATAAAGGTTTTTATTTAAATCAAAAGCCAGTTTTTTCCGAAACCCTTTTTTTTTCAAATAGCAATATTATTGAAGAGAAGGGGCATTTTTATTTTGTGGCTAATGGCGAAATAATCTATAAAATGAGCATGGATGGATCAGAACTTGAAGAAATATTAGATCGTAGAAAATTAGAGAAGATTAATCAGCCTGCTGTGATTATTTTCCATAAGGGAATACTCTACATAGGAGGTGATAAAGGATTGGCCTTATATGGAATAAATAAAAAAATCCAATTTCTTAGAGAAGGAATAGCCATTCATAATCTAAATATTATAAACGATAAACTTTGGATATCTGCAAGTGATGGCGTGTATATTCTTGAAAATAAAAACCTTAACAAGGTTTTTAAAATCAATAATAGCACTGGTGTTTTTAATTTAGATGATTTGATCGTTTCTACCAGCTTCGAAGGACTGTGGACCTATGATATTAAAAAAAATAGATTAAAAAATGTCTTGTTAGGTTCCCCTTATGAAAAAATAGAAACGGATGCGTTTTATGAGGATAATTACGGTAATTTTTGGATAAGTACTGTCAATGGATTAATTAGATACCATAGAGATAATAAAAATATTTCTGCCTTTTTGGAAGGAATAGAATTCAACAGGAGATCCTATTTTTTTTTAGGGGATACCATCTACCTTGGAAGTAATGGAAATGGATTAATCAGTTTCGATATCAAGGAATTGATTGCTGAAGATGGAATTAATACTCCCCCAAAAGAAAATTTCAGTTTTGTTTACCTGGGGTCTATCATTTTTATGGTTGTTTTGTTGATTGTGTTTTTCATTAGAATTATATTTAAACCGGTTGCTATAATAGTTGACCCTCCGAAAGAGAAAGTGGAAGCGGATGAAAATATATTTTTTTCATCTCTGGAAAATTATATCAGAGATCATATAGATGAGGTTAATATCGATCAAATCAGATATCAGTCCGGTTTGACGAAATATGCTTTTTACACAAAATTTGTGAATCACTTTGGAAAAAAACCTAAAGAGTATCTGTCAGAAATAAAAATAAAAATTCTGCAAGAAAAGCAAAACCAGTTATTTAGGAAAAGAAATTCGGTGGAAGAAATATAATAATTGTTTATATTTGGAAACATAACATCCAAAATGATTAAATATTCCTTACTTTTTATATCCTTTTTTTGCCTAGTCACTCTATCAGGAAGAGATACTACCCTTTTTAAAATCATTACTTCTCCTACGCCCATAAGACACATGGTCAAAATTGAGGGGAAAATTATTTTGGCACGTTATGATGGTATTTTTGAATTTGATGGGGAAAATTTCAATAAATCCAGTTACGAATACAGTGATTTATCTGCATCCCTTGAAAAAAATGAGCAATGGGCTAAATTGGCAGACCCTAAAATAGATGTTGCACAAGTTGAGTTATCCAGCGGCGGTATATATTGGGTTCTTATCAGAAATAAGTTTTTATACGGTTTTCGAATTATAGAAAAAATTAAAAGAATTCTCCCTGAATATTCCATACGGGGTATTTATGTTTCAGGGGACTCTACTTATGTAGCCACTTATAATGGCTTCTATTTAGGAAATAAACAAATATATAAGGATACACTTCTTTTTTCAAATTCTAATTTCTGGATAGATAAGGAATACATTTATTTTTCAGCAAATTATGAAGATCATGTTTATCGGGTCGATAAGCAATTCTCAAATTTGAAAATAATAATGCCAGGGGAGCTTAAAAATAAATTTATCGCTCATATCTCGAGTGTATCCATATTTAACGAGTATTTATATGTTGGGGGAGAGAGAGGTTTTGGAAGGTTTAATGAAAAATCTGGCTTTGAATTGATGGATAAAAATATCGAGGTATCGAGTATTCAAATTTTTAAAGGTAAGTTATGGTTGGCCTGCGTAGATGGGATTTATGTGTTGGAAGCTGGAAAATTAGTCAGGAAATTCAATGAGGGTAGCACAGGTCTTTTTCCCGTAGGCAATAAATTGTTTTCAACCGGTTTTGAAGGACTTTGGGAATATGATACAGCGCTCAATAAGTGGACCAATATTTTAAAAGGAACCGTTTATGAGGATATTGAATCCGATGCCCTTTACGCTGATCTGTTTGGAAATTATTGGATAAGTACCATTGATGGAATACTGAAGTACAATGTTAAAGATAAAAAGATAACGACTACCCTGGAGGGAACAGAATTTAATAGAAGATCTTACTTTTTTAAAAGGGATACCTTATATTTTGGAAGTAACAGTAATGGTCTGATTAGTTTTGAGGTAGAAAATATGATTTCTGATGATGTCATGAATTCTATTGAAGGTAAAAAGGGAAAATTTGGCTATTTCCTTATGTTTTTATTTCTAATAAGTTTTCTGATTACTTTTTTTATATGGTGGTTCAAAAGAAAGCAAATGCCTGCTTATAATCAGGATACTAGTAAGCAAAATAAAAGAACAGACACGAATAAAATATTTTCAGAACTTGAAATTTATATCAGAAATAATATTGATGATTTGAATGTAGATCAAATTAGATATCAGACGGGATTAACTAAATATGCTTTCTACACAAAATTTCAAGAATATTTTGGTAAAAAACCAAAAGAATTGATAGCTGAAATTAAAGAACAGATTTTGTCTGAAAACCAAAGAGTTACAAAATAAAAAGAGTAAGTTCAGAAAAAAGTTTGATGAAATTCTGAAAAAAATCCGACGTCATTCAAAATATTTGGACATTTCACCCATTTTTTATCGCTAATTGTTTTATTAAAATTTTGATAAAGCTATATTTGTATAATCTAAAGAAATCAGGGCTAAAAACTAATAAAAATATAAAGATTTATAACTGGGAGTAATTTTGGAAAAAGGGGAATGCCTGCGGGTTATTTCCCTTTTCTTTTTGTAGGAAAAGGGATTATCTTTAGGAAAAAATGAAATCTTCAGTTCAAATTTCTACCATTTTTCCAACAACTTTAGAACGCGCTTTTAAAACCCCGATGCTTTGTGATGTCACGAAAATACATACTGGCTATAGCGTGACGCCTAAAGTGACTCATTGCACAGAAGACGAAACCTGGGGTAAAAAAGGTGGAACCCGCAAAATATTCATGGCAAAGACGTCATCTTTTAAAGGAGGAGAAGCTTCGTTAGATAAAGTATTGGAAAGAAGAGAAAATGAATATTGGAAAATTGAAATTTCTGACTTCAAAATGCCTTCTATGGGTTTTGAGAAATTTCAGGGAGAATGGTTCACCAATCAAATCAAGGAAGGGGAAGTGGAAATTATTTATAAATATACCATGTACTCCAATAGCCTGATGCTCTATCCCTTCCACTGGCTTTTTACCAAAATTATCTGGAGGAATTATATGAGACACGTATTGGAGAACGTTAAAAAACTAGCTATTTCAGAGGCTCCTTATGTAAATTTATAATGATTAGCAAGACGTTAATATAGTAAGATATGTCTATTATTTTGCATGTTTGTTGGAATGGCGCATAAAGAGGTTCACTGGGTATTTCCTTTTACAAAATCTTTGTTTTCTTCAAATCATTCTTTTTGCTTAGTTGATCAATGTATTTCAACATCATTTTTACTTGTTTATCTTCCGATGTTAAAGACGTAATTTTTCCTGTCATTTCTTTTTTTTCGTTTTCCGATAGCTTTTTGAATGCTTCTAATACTCCAGCGTCTTTAAAGGTATCTAAAATTTCCTTTTCACTAATCTCCTCCGTTGAAGTCAACAAGTATAGGGTAACAGTTACCGTGTCACCACCCTTTTTGTTGATTGATTTTCTGATATTGTTATTGATTGAAATGAGTTTGTCCTGTCCTGTGATGGTAAACAGATTGATGCGCTCAATTTTATAATGGTCAATAGTACCTGATACTTTTAAAGTTCCCCATTTCCCAATAATGTGTTTCGTATTGGGAATTTGTATGTGATATGTCCAGGCGCCTTTACCTGGTTCATATTTTAATTCAAGTTTTTTATCTTTTACTATGTATTCCATTTTTTTTAGTTGTCCTTTAACAATAATAGAAGTTTATGCCAATTTGAAGGCTTATCAATCTCATATACTGACCCCTCATTTTAAAAAATACAAGGATACTGTCAAGGATATGGTTTTGTCATTAGAGCTAATTGATACCGAATTGATTGAAAGAGTGAATAAAGACGATTTCAAATGAATTAGTACACTGTTTTATTTTAAAATAAGTCAATCCGACCGAGGTATTAAAGTTGAAATTTGTACAAATTGGCTATACCTTGTTGGTATTCCAATTCTAGTTGCAAATACTTATCATAAGATGAATAATAAAAATTTTCTTCGTAGAAATACTGAATCATCGTTAACTGCCCCATTTTCAATGCCTTATTTAAAAGACCTGTATCACTTATCGATAATAACATCTGATGGTATTCCCGCAAAGCATTCAATCTTCCAACCACTTTATCATAATAGCCTTTTTTTTCCAGTTTATACCCAACGAATTGCATCTCAGCATTGGCATTTGCAAAATCAAGGTTTGCCCGAGCAGCATTCACTTTATTTTTATTTTCCCACAAAGGAATAGTAATACCTGTGTGCACCCCTTGATAACTCTGTCCCAAAATACTCTGAGCGTGATAACCTGTTTCAATCTTTGGCAATACCATAGCCTTTTGAACCAAAAGTTGTCTTTGCATAATTTCAATTTCCTGTTGGAAAATCTTCAAAACCGGATCATTGGCTTTAATCATACTATCTAAAACGCTAAATTCGGGTAAAGCAACTTCTGATGGATAAATGGTATCTGTGACAACCAGCGGAATTCCCCCATTTAATTCTGTAAGTTTTGTAGTGTTTGCTTGAATTAAATGGTTATTTAATGAGGTATCATTTCGAATATTTAGCCATTGCAATTTTGCTTTATTTAGATCTAATATTATTGCATCCCCTTGAATCATTTTCTTTTGATAGTCATTAACCAACTCGCTTGTATTGGTTAATCTTCGATGTAATTCTACAGCCTTTTTATTTAAAAAAATGAGCTCCAGGGTGATTAACTTGGCTTGTAATAAAATTTCCTGTCTATGCACTTGTTGTTGCATTTCCGTATGTAGCACCTGAGAAACAGATAAAGAATTTTTTCGGCGATACGTGGTAGGAAAGTCAAATCTTTGGGTAATTGAAAAATCCTTTTGATTTCCTGCCCCTGCTGGGGATCCAAACAGAAAGTCGTATTCAATCTGCGGATCATAAGGAGTAAGTCCTGTTTTGAATTCTTCCCCTTTAGCTTGCCAGAATTTAGCATTCGACTGAATAGACTTATTATTTTTTTCAACGTTTTTTAATACACTATCAATGATGGATTGAGCATTTATTCGATTGAACGAGAAAATGGCTAACATGATTAGGATATTTCTCATTTTATTTCTGTTTTATTATTTGCTAAATAATATACAATGGGAACCACAAACAGGTTTAGTAATGTGGAACTCAATAAGCCACCAAGTATGACTTTTGCCATTGGGCTTTGAATTTCATTTCCAGGCAAATCACCACCCATTGCCAAAGGAATCAATGCTAGTCCAGCGGTAAGAGCGGTCATCAATATTGCACTCAATCTGTCTTTTGACCCGTTGATAATGGTGTCTTTCAATGCCATTCCTTGTTTTTGAAGCATTTGGTAATGTGAAACCAATAAAATTCCGTTTCTGGTTGCTATACCAAACAAGGTAATGAACCCAATAATTGCAGGAATACTTAGCATACCTGATGTGAGCCAAACGCTTAACACGCCACCGATTAAGGCTAAAGGAAGATTCAATAGAATAATTGTAGAGATTTTTACTGTTTTAAACTCCTGATAGAGCAAAAAGAAGATAACTAAAAGGGCTAATATGGAAGTTAATACTAAAGTTCTTGATGCTTCTTTCTCCGCTTCAAATTGTCCACCATATTCTATCCGATAACCTTCAGGTAGTTTAACCTCAGTTTCAATCTTAGTTCTCATTTCATCAACCACACTTTTTTGATCTCTGCCTGCAACATTCGCAGAAACTACGGTTTTTCGTTGAACGTTTTCTCTGTTTATGGTATTCGGTCCAAGGGTTGAAACAACTTCAGCAACATAACTTAAAGGGATTTTCTGTCCATCTCCTGCATCAATCAGTGTATTTTTGATATGCTCCATTTTGCCTCTGTTATCCTCATCAAATCGAAGTATTAAATCAAAACGTTTATTTTCCTCATATACTTCAGAAACCTTTTCTCCGGCAAATGCAACGTCTGTAAATTCTGCAAATTCACCTATGGTAATACCGTATTTGCCCAACATACTTCTATTAGCTTTAATTTGGATCTGTGGTATTTGAATTTGAGGCTCTGAATTTAAATCAACCATACCCTCAATACCTTCTATGGATTTTTTGACTTCGTTAGACAAATTTTGTAAGGTGCCTAAATCTGTTCCGAAAATCTTAATGGCTATATTTGCTCTGGTACCAGAGAGCATGTGATCAATTCTATGGCCAATAGGTTGTCCAATGGTAATATTAGCGCCAGAAATACTTGCCATTTTTTGACGCACATCCTTCATGAAATCATCTCTGTTTCTGTCTTTGAGTTCAAATGGAGCGTCAATTTCAGATGCATTTACACCTTGAGCATGTTCATCAAGTTCAGCCCTGCCAGTGCGTCTCGTGGTAATTTTAATTTCAGGAACTGTCAATAATGTTTTTTCAACCTGAACGCCAATTTTATTGCTTTCCTCCAGAGAAATCCCTGGCATACTTGTTACGCTGACTACCAACGAACCCTCATTAAATTCAGGCAAAAAACTCCGACCTAAGGACCCAAGTAAAATCAGTGAGGCTACAAAAAGAGCCAAGGAAACACCCAGGATGGGCTTTTTGTATCTCATGGCCATATTCAAGCTATTCTCATACAAACTGCTGAGTTTCCGAACCAGCCAGCTTTCTTTGTGCTGTCTTTCCAGCATCTTATCTCCAGTGAGAAGATAACTACAAAGTACTGGCGTAATAGATATTGCGACAATGAGCGAAGCAAATAAAGCAACAATAAATGCAATGCCTAATGGCGCCAATAATCTTCCTTCCATTCCAGATAAAAAGAAAAGTGGAATGAAGGCGACAATGATTATGAAAGTTGCATTTATAACCGATGTTCTTATTTCAACGGATGCATCATAAATTACTTTGATTTTGTTTTTTTGTAACTCACGAGGTTTAGCCGCATTTTCTTTTAGTCTCCTGAATACATTTTCAACATCTATAATTGCGTCATCTACCAAATCGCCAATGGCAATGGCCATACCACCTAAACTCATTGTGTTGATGGTAAATCCAAACCATTTCAAAACGAGAATAGCAGCTATAAGTGAGATTGGAATTGCGACAAGAGAAATCACTGTTGCCCTCCAATTCATTAAGAATAAAAATAGTATCAATACCACGAATAAAGAGCCTTCTATGAGTGTTTTCTTAATATTCCCAATGGAGGCATTTATGAAATCGGATTGACGAAATATATGAGTGTTTATTTGTAGATCTCCAGGTAAGCTTTTCTTTAATTCAAAAAGGGATTGATCGATTTTGTCTGTCAATGCTAAGGTATTAGTGCCTGGCTGTTTCATTACAGTCATGATTACTGCCGGACTACCCTTTAAGGATCCGTCACCAATTTTAATGGACGAACCAATTTTAAGTTCAGCAACATCCTCTAGTTTTATAGGGATGCCATCCTGAGTTTTTATAACCGATTTCCCTAAATCAATCAAGTCGTTGGTTCTGCCAATGCCTCGAACAATATACTCATTTCCATATTCCTGCATGAATCCACCGGATGCATTTGTGTTCGCTTCTTTTGATGCTTTTAAAAGTTCAGACAATGAAACATTATATGATTTCATTTTTTGTGGCGAAGCCAGAATTTGATACTGTTTATACTCTCCACCAATGACAACTACTTGAGATACACCACCAATAGATAATAACAGCGGTCTAATATTCCAATCGGCAATAGTCCTAATATCCAGTTGATTCATTTTTTTAGCAGTGACACTAATCAACATAATTTCTCCCATAATTGAGGATTGGGGAGCCATGATGGGTGCACTTACACCACTTGGCAGCTGATTTGCGACGATACTAATTTTTTCACTTACAATTTGTCTGGCTTTATAAATATCAGTTCCCCAATCAAATTCTACCCAAACAATGGATATACCGGCAGATGATGATGAACGAACTCTTCTTACGTTGCCTGAACCATTTACGGATGTTTCTATTGGAAACGTTACCAGACGTTCAACTTCTTCAGGGGCCATTCCATGCGATTCTGTAAGCACAACAACAGTTGGAGCTGTTAAATCAGGAAATACATCAACTTCCATTTTTGATGCAGAATATGTCCCCCAAAAGATGAGAATTGCAGATACAGCAATAACTAATAAGCGATTGTGTAGAGAATAACTTATAATTCTATTTAACATATCATCTTATTTTAATGCTCATGACCATGGGCAGGCATAGTGCCGCTTGCCTGTGATAGTTTAATTTGGTAAGCCCCTTTGGTTACTAATCGCTCACCTTCAGAAAGTCCACCTATTACCTGAACGAGAAACCCATTATTTACCCCTAATTTTAATTCACGTTTTTGAAAACTTTCTCCTGACGTTTGTACATAAGCGAAAAATACGCCTTGTTCTTCAATGAGTGCTGAGGTAGGAATAACTAAAGCATTATTTATGGCTGTTGTATTTAAAAAAACCTCCGCAAATGACCCTGGAATAATTTCAGGTTTTCCGTCTATTTGAAAATAAATGGGCAGGTAGGGGATATTTACTTCGGTGGTTTTACCAATGGATAACAAATGCCCATTGAGCTCTTTGGTATTAAAAGTTTTATTGTTTTGAATGAGCCTGAAATTGGCATCCGTTATACTGGAAATTTGATCAGTATATTTCAGAGATAACTCAGCTTTCAAAACAAGTTTCTGATTTTTGCTAACTACTGCCAATGGCTGTCCTGCAGTTACGTATTGTCCTTCAGTTACTAATACATTTTTAATAGTCCCGTCCATTGGTGAATCCGCCCTTTTGCCACCAGAATAATAATTTCTCTTTAGGTTACTTAAACTGATTTTTGCATTTTCCAGACGCAGCTTAACCGTTTGAAATTCGCTTTGAGTGACTAAACGGTCCTTAATCAATTCCGCTACCCTGTCAAATTCCTTTTGAGCAGTTAATAATTCTGCATCAGCTAATTGTTTAGTTGCATCAACATTTTCAAAAGGAATTTCTCCTCCTGAAATTGAAAATAATGATTGTCCTTTTTTCACCGATACTCCAAGTAAAAGGCTGTTACCTGAAAATTTGACTATGCCATTAGATTTAGCAACAATGGTCATTGCGTCACCAGGCGCAGACATAATTTCTCCCGTAGTTTTGATAACATCAAAAATGGTCTGCTTCACTATAGGCGCATTGGCAAATGCTACTTTCCAGGCCTGTTCCTTTAAATAAGAAATATCACTGTTATTCGATGTTTCTGATTGGGCAGAAATGGCGGTTTTTTCATCATTGAAAACTTGTATGCTATCAATGATCATCTGATCGGTAAACGTTTGTGTTTTAATATTAAACAACAGTTTAGCCCACCCAGCTTTTTGGGGTTGCAGAGCTAAACGAAAAATTCCTGGTGAACTTGGTGCCATTGTTGAATTTTTCAATCCCGATGTACCTATAATTAAACTTACCGTTACTTCCCCTTCAGTGTAAGGAATAAATTGTTCTCCCAATTGAGTCAAGTGGGTAGCAAAATTTGATGTGCTACCCACTACCAATGGTTTAAACTCTACAAAAAGTTCCGATTTTTCTGAATAAACTGTATATGAGACAGATTTTAAACCTTCTTCTCCTGGATGGCTACCGTCTGGCGCATGTACATGCTCTTCTGAAGTTGACTGTTCGCAGGATAATAAAATACACCCAAGGAAAAAGATTACTAAAAGCTGTTTCATGATACACTTATTAATATTAATGACTATGTTTTACTCCACCTTCATGGGTGTGCTCCTTTGAAATGGTATCTGAATTGATTGTGTCACTAACTACAAATTCCTCCTGCTCTGGTTTCTTTGTGTCGTGATCAGCATGGGTAGAACCATCTTCGTGCGTATGGGTTTTGCTTTCAGTATTGTTTCCACAGCTTACCATTGAAAATAATGCAATGCAAATTAGGGCAGCTAAAATTGTGTTTTTCATTTTGCTTTTATTTAAATGTTATAAATTGCTTGGGATACTCTCCATCAATCAAAGTTAATTTAATAAATAATTTTTTTTCCATCATCATTACCCTTTATTTATAGGAAACGTAAAATCAGGAATAATTTAATGGTTAGATAAGACAATACTTTAAATAATCAACGGACTACAGCCATATAAAATAATAGTAAATAATTAAGATCGAAATTAATATAAGTACTAAACCATGGTAAAGATTTCAGTACAATAATTCTATTTTTGTATTGAATCTAAAATTATTTAATACTTAAGTTGCATTTGTGACTTTAATCCAGCGTAGAATTAATATATGTCCCATCGTATTCCAAATTCAGGCATTCAATCCCTGCATCATATTGCTATTATTTGCTCAGATTATGAGAAGTCAAAACGATTTTATACAGAAATTTTGGGCTTTCAGGTGAAAAATGAGGTCTATAGGGAGGAAAGACAATCATTTAAACTGGATCTCTCTTTGAATGGGCATTATTTGATTGAACTATTCTCCTTCCCAAATCCTCCAAATAGATTATCCAGACCGGAATCAACCGGGTTAAGACATATTGCTTTTGGGGTAAATAATATAGAGGAGTCTTGTCTTTTTTTAAAAGATAACCATATAGATACAGAAGAAATTAGGATAGACGAATATACGGGTAGGAAATTCACTTTTTTTTCTGATCCCGACAATTTACCTATTGAGTTGTACGAAATATAACTATGGGTCAGTAAGTATTCATTACCACATCTTCCAGATTTGCTGCTTCCTCATTTGAAAAAAGTCGATAAATCACCTTAAATGTTTTGCCATAAGCGGTTTCTAATGAAAATCCATCGGCTCCAACACCATCAATCGCATCAGGGGTAAAAGGCGTAAGTTCCAAATGTCTAAAAAATGTCTAATAATGACTTCCTATTCGGGTTTAGACATTTTCCGTATTTTACCTTTTATGTCAATTTTACCTCGTTTTCCCTCCCCGAACTTCTCCAAACAGTTTAGGATCATCTTTTGGCAATGCCAGCCGATGTATGAAAGTTTGGCTTTCGGCCTTCAATTAACTGTTTGTCCTTCAGTATTAAAGAAGCTTATCTGGCTGCTGGTTTCAATAGCTTTCCCTTTATCCATCTGCATTCAAAGAAAGTGATATATAATTCAATTTAGAGGCCGCCGCGGTTGGCTTTTTTTCTTCGCGTATGTATGCCTAGTATCTTGCGGCTTTCTTGCTCAACCAACGCATGTTTTCGGTGAGACCATATTTGTTCCCTCGCCATTTTTCCCGCTTTTTCTACGTCAACAATGGGAAATGGGTAGTCAAAACCTATGTTTACCCGATAAATGGATTGCTCTATTAATGTCATTTTGTGCGGTTCGTGAATTAACTCACCGGGTAAATTTGAAAGCTCAGGTACCCATTGTTTTATGAAAATTCCATCCGGGTCATGGTCCTTACTCTGCTTGACTGGATTATACATTCTCACAATATTAATACCCGTTGTACCTGCCTGCATTTGAAATTGTGGATAATGAATGCCGGGTTCATAATCTAAAAATAATCGGGCTAAATGCTTTGTACCAGATCGCCAGTCCTGATATAAATGATGGCAAAGAAAACTGACCAGCATGGCTCGCATCCTGAAGTTTATCCATCCCGTTTTTTGCAAACATCGCATACAGGCATCCACTAATGGATAACCTGTTTCACCCTTTTCCCACGCGGCTATAAAGCCGCAGGAAGTTCGGCTGGCCAATGGTTTACTGATCGATTTACTATACGTTTTACCCCTTTCCAACACAAAACTTTGCAAATATTTCCAGGCATACTGCTCTCCGGCTGGCTGATATGTGGAAGGATAGGCTAATAACCTGTCCAGTAATTCCTGAGGTAAAATGAAAGGATGTTCAACCTTAATTTTAGTGCCAATGTGGTAAATGTTCTCTTTGATAGGTGTATGCATGGTGATGAACCAGTTTTTATCCCAGTTATCCCTGTTTTTTATTCCCCTAACCACTCCATCCCGTTGGTATTCATGCCAGATTATTTGTTGGGATTTGCAAAATGTAGCTATTTTTTTATCTCTCTCATAAGTTAGGGAAATCCCTGATTCCTGATAACTGAACAGGTTTTTTATGGAAAAATTAATGGCTAAATGGTTAAATACATCCATGGCTTCTCCATAAAAAATATGCGCTTTTTTATGAAATGGTTCCAGTGTTTTATTGAAGTCTTGTAAGGAGTAATACTGAAATTGCAAATGCCTGTCGCTTACATCGCCATAGTTAATATGTTTAGGTTCAATGATAAATATAATAATATAGGGCAATCCCGCTTCTTCTGCCCGTTGAAGGGGCTGGTGGTCCTGCGTTCGAATATCTCTCTTGAGCCAAACGATATTTATGCCCGACGTATTCATATTAAATGATTTCTGACAAGGCAACGTAAAATGAAGGGCAATGTTCTGAGGCTAAGCGTTTACTTTTTTGTACCATGGATTCTTTTCTCGAATTTTATAGGAGTATGCCTGAAAAATCTTACTTTGCATCTAAATAGACGATATTACCAACAATTCAAAAATTAAAAAAAGATGAGGTTAAAAGGACTGTGTTTTATCCTGACTATTGTATCATTCTCACAGATAAATGCTCAAAATGAGGTGACCCTGAGGCATAGGGATTCCATAAGAATTTCTCAGTTTATTATCAATTATGTGAATTCCCTGAATAATTATGCCCAAAATAATTATCCTACAGAGGAACGGATAAATATTGAAAAAGAATACTTCCTGTATGAAGGCGAGGGAAATGTGGTGCTCGATTTTCCTGATATACAACATCAGCAGAATTATCTGATCAGGGATTATTTGACAAGTATGAAAAATGAATCTATCATTTTACAATACGAAATAAATCAAATAGATATTTTAGATTGTACTTTCAAAGAGGATCATTTTTATGCGGTAAGAATTAACAAATTTGTCGTAAATAAAATGACAAATAAGATTTTATCTGCCAGGGAAATATTTAATTTAAAAATAGGCGATGATGGAAAAGTAAAAATTAATTATATTATTTCGTCTGTATTTCCTGAAATTTTTGCCTCGGCAACCTGTGTAAAACCAATTGTTTTAGCTCCTTTTGACATACAAATAATGACGGGGATAGCCACTTTTCTGGAAGATGGGAAGATAGGTTTTTCTGGAAATATTATGGCAAATCGCCCAAGTGCCATCACTGAAACAGGTATCGTTTGGAGTTATCTCCCCAATCCTTCCTATAAAGATTTTAAAATGCCTGCCATCAATTCTATTGATCTGCTATTCTTAAATATTACAGACCTTAATCCCGGGAAAGAGGTATTTTATAATGTGTACGCCATCGCAGAAAATGAAGTTTTTTACGGGGAATCCAATTCTTTTTTAGTGCCAAATGAGGTCAAAAAACTAAATATTGATACACCGAAGGTGATAGATGTTCAGGTTCCTGCTCAGGTTTCTTCTCCTACAACTAAACCTTCCATTGAATGGGTGGAAATTCCTGGAGGCACTTTTTTAATGGGTAGCCCCGCCAATGAACCTGGCAGGCAGGGCGACGAAGATCAGATTCAGATAACTATCAGCCCGTTTAAAATGTCAAAATACGAGATTACTTTTGCCCAATATGATCTTTTTTGTGAAGAATCAGGTAGAGCTAAACCTAAGGATAATACCTGGGGAAGGGAAAACAGACCTGTTATCAATGTAAACTGGGTGGATGCCGATGCTTTTGCCAAATGGTTGGGTTGCAGATTGCCTACTGAAGCAGAGTGGGAATATGCTTGTAAAGCAGGAAGTGATACGCCTTTTAATACCGGAAATAATCTGACTACCGATCAGGCTAATTATGACGGAAATTATCCCTACAATGGAAATGCAACAGGGTCATATAGACAGAAAACCTCCCCCGTAGGTAGTTTTGCCCCTAATGCATGGGGTTTGTACGACATGCATGGCAATGTTTGGGAATGGTGCAGTAACTGGTATGGGGATTATCCCAATGCTCCCGCTAATAATCCTCAAGGTCCGTCGGAGGGACAGGTAAAAATTTATAGAGGCGGAAGCTGGGGTAGTGACGCCGAAGTTTCCCGCAGCGCTTATAGAAATCACCTGAATCCAAATAATAAATCGGACTTCATTGGTATAAGACTGGTTCTGGTGGAATGATAAATTGAAATAGATTTAATAAACGCTTATATTTGTAATAAACCAATGGAAGAAATGCAAATATCTGAACTCAACAAAAAAAAACTTGATTTGATTGACTGGATTAATCAGCTCTCAGATAAAAATACGATTGAGCTTCTTGATAATCTGAAAAGTGCATCATCGAAAGATGATTGGTGGGATGAACTGTCAGATAATGAGCAAAAAAAATTACAAAATGGAATGAATGATATTAAGAAAGGAAATGTAATTTCGTCAGCTCAGTTTTGGAAAGAACTGAAAAATGTCTGAGAAAAAAAAGCGAATCGTTGAATATTCTAACCAATCAATAGAGAACGCAAAAGAAATAGTTTTTTACTTAAAGACAAGATTTGCTAAAAAGGAATTAGATAATTTCTTTAAATCCTTAATAATTTTTGAAAAAATAGTAATCTTCTATCCAAATATATATCCAGCTTCTCAGAAGAAGAGGATAAGAAGAGCGGTTCTTAGTAAAGTACTCTCTGTTTATTATTCTGTTACTAAAAATAGTATTTCAATCATTTCAATCTTTGATAATCGATGGGATGAAACAAGCAAACTCAAATAGGACAACCTATAAGAGCAGTTTCGTTTATTAGCAGGATTGGTTTTATGAAAACCAATCTTTCAGTTTTTTTTTATTTCAACTGCCAAACCCGGACATAATCAGTGGAAAAAACAGAGGGGAGATCTGCCACGTTGGGAAGTCCAACCCAGTCTTCCATAATTTCTGCATCAAAAACAATATGAAGAGGTCTGTGGAAATAATCGTTGATTCGTTGAAAAACTTCTTTCCCATCAATATACCAGACTAATTTTTCTGGCGTCCAAAGAAATCCGACAACATGAAAATCGGCGTAAAAATCGTAAGGCATTAATTGTTTAAATGAATAATTGGGCAATTTGGTCTTCTTCTTATTAACCACCGATTCTACATAAGGTGTTTCATATCGGTGAACGGTAGCCCAAAAAGTACGTTGAAGCTGAGGATCAGGCAGTTTGCCAAAAAGTTCAAAAATATCAATTTCCTCGGAAGCATCCCCCTCCCGATATTTTTTATCGGCATCAAGCGGATCGTATAACCAGAAAGCATTACAAACCCCCGAACGCATAGACCGGCTTCGGGCTTCAAAATAACCGTACAAAATCCGGTGCTTACTTTTTACTATGGCGGTAGAAAACTTATCCAGCCCCCGCGCTTTGTTCTCCACACTCACTTCAGATGGATCAAGGCTTTTAGCTGATAATTCAAGATGACCATTTTTTACGGCCACATTGTTCCTATCAAAATAAGCAGGTTTTCTACCTACCCAGGCAGGATTAAAATCCCACCATTTTTCATTATTCAGCGTGGTGCCTTCAAATTCATCACTGAAGGCAGGTACCCATTTCCACTCATTTCCTAAAGGGCAGACAGGTATTTCCGTGTCGGATTGTGCCATTAACTGAACTACCACAAATAGGAAGAGACTGATACATTGAATAGCCTTTTTCATGATATTATTTTTTTAATGTAACCCGTATTTTTCTCTGAATATTTTCAAAAACCCATTTCCCATTTTTTAAGGTCGGAGAAATAGAGGTCCCTGCTATTTGAATGTTGTCTATTCCTTTTTGAAAAACAGGTAGTTCTAACCGTGCTTTCATTCCTTTAGGCAGCTCCAGATCTACCTGATAATTCTTTTCATCCTGTGTGATTTTCTCATAAATGGAGCCAAGGGCAGTAGGAACACGAATCTCTGCCAGGGTTAAGGTGCCAATTTCAGGTTTGATAGATGCCTCGGCAAATCCGGGAGCAGACGGTTGAATGCCCATCAAACGGAAGGCAATAAGATTGGAAGGGGCAGCTCCCCAGGCATGATTCCAGTCCAGATTGGGCTTAAATTTCAAATCCCAGGCCTCCATGGTCATACCTGCACCGACTTCGATCATGTGATACCAGCCTCTCTCATCTTTTTTTGTAAGCATTTCCAAGGCATAATCGCCCATGCCTTCATTGTATAAAGCGTCCATAAAAAATTGTGATGCATAAACACTGCAAGCCATATCCTTCGATTTGAGAAAAGTCTTCACCTTTTCCTTATGCTCATCCATGACCAAACCAAAACAAAGCGCAAAGAAATTGGCATGGAAAGAACAGTGAGAAGTGGTGTCCCCGTCCTTCATCAGGCCTGTTGAAGGTTCAACAAACTGATTATTATAATTTTGGAATAAGTTTTTGACTTTTTGATCATAATATTTTACATCATCCTGATGACCGGTTATTTCGGCAAATTTTTTCATCAGCACTATCGATTGGTAATAATAGGCGTTGATCACACTGTTATAATCGCAAAAAACAAAATTATCAGATTCTCCGATATATTCCGGTCCTGCTACCTTATTTCCCCTCTGCGGCCAGTCTGTAATATCAAGAAGACTTTCTTTTCTATCAAAAGTTATATAATGGATGGAATCGAGGAATGATTTTCGCTGCGGCTTTGCGGTAGTGCTAATAAGTCCATTGGGTTGTTCAAAGGCTTCCAGTGTTTTAAGTTTAAGCAGATCATAGTATTTTTTAATCAAAGCCGTATTTCCTGAATATAGATAGTCATACCAGGCAATCTGATGCATTTGCAAATGCCATTCGGTGGGCCAGGTTGGATGAAGCATGAGGTGTTCAAAGGTATTTCGGGCAAGGCTATATTCCGTGTCCAACGCATAATGGGACAGTTGATTGATCAGGGCATCTGCCTCATAAGGTATCCTTTCCCTATCCCCGTCGATATATAAACCCATAAAAGAGGTCGCTTTAATGGTGTGTTTACACAAATCCCAAATGGCATTCAAAGCCTTGTCATTACTTTTAAAGGAAGAAGCCTGCTCGTTAAACCGGTAATGAAAATATTCTCTGGACAGGTTTATTTTACCTGCATAAGGGCTTTTTTCAATTTCTGCATACCTGAATGGCGCCACAATCCCCATAGAAATGGGAAGACGGATAGCATTGCCCGAGGTATTTTTCTTATCTGGTACATTGGGCAGAAAAAGGATATCTGCTGTATTTTTTGTCACCATATAACGGTAAAAGCGAATATTTCCACCCGGTTTCCTGTCAATTTTACCTGATTCATCTAATTTTTCCCCAATATAAATGACAGCGGTATCACCCGAAGAAAGCATAGAGATATCCACCCTTAATTTTCCAAAAAAATCTTTTTCAAAATCATATAAGATATTTCCGTTGGGAAGATTTATCTTTTTCGCACTGGATTGTACCTTTTTTTCAATCAGGAGGCTATCCATTTTAGACTGGGAAAACCCGGAAATGGAAAGAATAATTCCCAATGAAATGCAGAAAAATTTATAAGACATCATCATATTTTAATTTTCAAATTAAGGTTGATCATCCTAATATAGGTAATAACCTTTGCACCAAAAAAATAAGTACGGCTTATTTTTATTTGTATACCTATTTATACTTGCATAAAATGATATCATGGGTAAATGAATCGTCGAGTTTACTTTTTAATATAATATGCTTTTAAGAATAAAAAAAAACTTACTTTTAATCATGGAACAACAAAGGGAACTGGAATTATGGCAAGCTTTTACGGAAGGTGAT
Source organism: Saprospiraceae bacterium (assembly GCA_021299835.1). Classification (GTDB taxonomy): domain Bacteria; phylum Bacteroidota; class Bacteroidia; order Chitinophagales; family Saprospiraceae; genus BJGN01. Next base: position 36,072 of record JAJTER010000031.1, read on the forward strand.
ATTTCAGCTTTCGAAGCCATTATGTTGGAAATTTTCATCGGCGCCTAATTCATGGCTTTTTAACGCTATCTTCAATCAAAATCTATGAAAAATCTTCTCTTCCTATTGCTTTTTCTTTCTATAGGGCATATCTCAACGGCCCAAAAAACGAAAAAGCCTAATATTATTTTTATTCTTGCCGATGACTTAGGTATTGGAAACATCAGCTGCTATGGCTCAGATCAGTTTAAAACACCGAATATTGACAAACTGGCCAGCACCGGTATGCGTTTCACTCATGGTTATACAGCTCCATTGTGCGGCCCTTCCAGAGCGTTGATTCTGACCGGTCGCCAACCTTTTCGCACGGGAACAACAAATCAGGATAGGGTTGGTAAATTGGAACCTGCGAAAGAAATTTGTTTGCCAAGTGTGTTGAAAACAGCAGGTTATACCTCTCTAATGGTGGGAAAATGGTCCCAATTTCCCTTGCAGCCTTCTGATTTTGGTTTCGATGAATATATGCGCTTTCAAGCCAGTGGTAAATACTGGAATACCCAGCCTTCAAATAAATCTTATACAAAAAACGGGAATGTGGTGCCTCTTCTGGATGGCGAATATCTTCCCGATCTGATGCATAATCAAGTGGTTGATTTTATTTCGAAAAATAAGAAAAATCCTTTCTTTGCTTATTATTCCATGTCCCATATCCATGGTGAAATTTTACCAACTCCAGATAGTAAACCCGATAGTAAAGACCTTTACACCGATAATATTAATTATATGGACAAGCTGGTCGGAAAATTAGTTAAGGCATTGGATAGCTTGAAAATGAGGGAAAATACATTAATCGTTTTTATGGGTGACAATGGTACAGCAGCAGAAGGTGCTACCAGAGCTACTGTAAATGGTAAAAAGTTGTCAGGTAAAAAAGGGGATATGCTCGAATGTGGTAGC
>JAJTER010000117.1 GCA_021299835.1 Saprospiraceae bacterium
CGGCGAAATGAAAAGGAGGGAATTATCTTTTAAATTGTATGCTGCGGCACGCACCATCTCAACCAACGCCCCGCTGGTAAAAATCCTCGAAATCCTGTAAATCCTGATTCAAAACCTTAATACAGGTCACCAAATGCTGCGACGTAAGAAAACCAAAGCATCCCTAATCTTCCATTACATCGGGGGGAAGCACTTTTTTGGCCAACTGCCTGTTGTAATCCTTTTCGTTTTTGTGTACTTGCTGGGATGGTCTTGGACCATGCTCCCCAGTTTGTACCGCTTTTGAAATAGGATTCCCCTTTTTTACTTTAGCTTTTTTCATTACCTAAGTTCATTCATCAAAATTTTAGGAAATGATGTTTTTAAATCGGGGTCTTCTAGGCGTAATATCCCCTAGTCTTTCCTTTTTATTTTTTTCGTAATCAGAATAATTTCCTTCAAAGAAAACGACATTAGCCTCATCTTCAAACGATAAGATGTGCGTGGCCAAGCGGTCAATGAACCATCTATCGTGAGAAATGACTAATACACAGCCTGCGAAATCCTCTAACGCGTCTTCAAGCGCTCTCAAGGTATTGATATCGATATCATTGGTAGGCTCATCTAAAAGAAGGACATTTCCACCTTCTCTCAGGGTAATGGCCAAATGAACCCTATTGCGCTCACCGCCCGATAAAATGCCTAATTTCTTTTGCTGATCATTTCCGGCAAAGTTGAATTTACTGAGATAAGCGCGAGCATTTACGCTGGCTTTCCCTATGGTAATCAAATCATTACCCTGTGAAACCACCTCGTAAACTGTTTTTTGAGCATCCTGAAGTTCCTCATGCCCCTGGTCAACATAACTGGTTTGAACGGTATCGCCAATAATAATTTCGCCCGAATCGGGTTTTTCAACGCCCATAATCATTTTAAACAGGGTACTTTTTCCAACACCATTGGGTCCAATGACACCTACAATGGCATTTTTGGGTATGGAAAGGGAAAGATTTTCAAATAATACCCTGTCGCCAAATGATTTGGTAATATTCTCCAGATCAATTACTTTATCACCCAGTCGGGCACCCATTGGAATAAATAGTTCTAATTTTGCCTCCTTATCTTTTAATTCTTCGGAAGCTAATTTATCGTAAGCATTCAAACGCGCCTTGCCTTTTGCCTGACGAGCTTTTGGGGCCAGTTTTATCCATTCTAACTCGCGTTCTAACGTTCTTCTTCTTTTAGAATCAGATTTTTCCTCTTGCTCTAATCGTTTTGATTTTTGGTCCAACCAAGAGGAATAATTTCCTTGCCAGGGAATGCCCTCGCCTCTATCCAGTTCCAGAATCCATCCTGCCACATTGTCCAGAAAATAACGGTCGTGCGTAACGGCAATAACGGTTCCAGGGAAATTTTGTAAAAATTGTTCTAACCAATGAACAGATTCAGCGTCGAGGTGATTCGTAGGTTCATCTAACAATAGAATATCCGGATTACTAAGCAATAAACGGCAAAGAGCCACCCGGCGTCTTTCTCCACCGGACAAAACCTTGATGGGAACATTTCCCTCTGGACAACGAAGCGCTTCCATGGCCGTTTCTAAACGGTGATCGAGTTCCCAGGCATTATTGCTCTCCAGTTTATCCATTAATTCACCTTGTTTATCTATGAGTTTCATCATTTCGTCACCGTCGAGCGGTTCAGATAATTTCAGATTTATGTCCTCATATTCGCGAAGCATATTAATCAGCGACTGAACGGCTTCCTCCACAATTTCGCGAACCGTTTTAGTTTCATCTAAAACAGGTTCCTGCGCCAGATAACCAATCTTATAAGTTCCGTCAAATTGAATTTTTCCTTGATAATTCTGGTCTAATCCTGCAATAATTTTTAGTAATGTTGATTTTCCCGAACCGTTTAAGCCGAGAACGCCAATTTTTGCACCATAAAAAAAGGATAACCAAATATTTTTCAGTACTTGTTTTTGAGGTGGAAAGGTCTTCGTAACCCCCTCCATAGAAAAAATTATTTTTTCGCCTGCCATTGTAAATTTATTTTACACAAATATAAATAAAATTAACCTCTTCCTAAAGGTCCTTTAACCATATCAAATATACCAATGATAAATTCGCAGTTGAACCAGGATTCAAAAAGCGGAAAATCATTTATTGGTGGATAGTCCTTTTCATCTAACGGTGTTTGTGCCAATAAGTGGCTAAACAGGGACTTATAGTTCGATTTTGTCCATTCGTCTTCCTCTAACGGACTATCCATTTCAGGAACGAGATAGATGGTCGGTTCCCAATCTTCGGGCTGCAAAGCGTCGGTTTCATTGAATCCCTTCGATTTTAAATAAGTAAAAAATACGTCTGTTGGTTTAACCAATAAAATACCTCTGTTTACTTCAGGATATTCAGGAATGGGTACATTCATCATTTTATATTTAAATATTTTCCTTCAATAGGCATACGTCTTCCCATGCCAAATGCTTTGGGTGAAATGCGTAAAACTGGCGCTGTCTGATGCCTTTTGAACTCGTTGATATTGACTAATCTTAAAATTCTGGAAACTAAAGCAGCATCAAATCCTGCAGAAATTATTTCATTAGGGCCCTGATTTTTTTCGATATATAAATAAAGAATTTTGTCTAACACGGCATAATCCGGTAAACTGTCCGCATCTTTTTGATTTGGACGCAATTCTGCACTCGGTGGTTTGGTCAAGGTATTTATCGGTATAACGACCTCATCTTTATTCATATAGGCTGCTAATTCATAAACTTCCGTTTTATATACATCGCCAATAACGGAAAGTCCGCCGCACATGTCGCCATATAATGTACCATAACCCACCGCAATTTCACTTTTATTGCTGGTATTAAGCAATATGGGGCCAAATTTATTGGAAAATGCCATCAACAAAGTACCCCGAATTCTGGCTTGTAAATTCTCTTCCGCCAATCCAAAAGGTAAATCTTTAAAATGAGGAGCCAGATTTTTCAACCAACTGTTATACAAATCATTAATGGGAAAAAGGGTATAGGAAATGCCCAGATTTTCAGCTAAAATTCGCGCGTCTTCAATAGAATGATCAGACGAAAATTCGGAGGGCATTAGGAGAACAGACACATTTTCTTTCCCTAAAGCGCGCGTCGCCAATACTGCTGTAACCGCAGAATCTATGCCTCCGGAGAGACCAAGAATGGCTTTAGACAAGCCCAGTTTGCCAAAGTAATCCTTCAAACCCAGTATTAAGGCATCGTGAATTAAGGGATATTTGTCCTTTGAAATTTCGTTGTTTTCCTTGTTCGCTTTTACCTCGTCTAAGGAATAGGTACGGATACAGGTTTCAAAAAATGGTAATTCATCGAAAATTTTTCCATTTTGTGAAAATACCAGAGAGCCTCCATCAAAAATTAATTCCGTTTGTGCACCTACCTGATTCACATAAAAAAGGGGTAATTGATAACGCAACACATTGGTTAGCAATACATTAATTCTTTCCGGCGCATGATCATAAGCGAAAGGGGAGGCCGACAGATTGATCATTAAATCAGGCTTTTCCTTCATTAATTCATCCATCGGACAAATCGTATATAAAGGATTTTCATTGCCCACATTCCACATATCTTCACAAATGGTCAGGGCAATGCGAACCCCTTTATACATGAAAGTAGAAAAATAATCAGCGGGTTGAAAATACCTGTATTCGTCGAACACGTCATACGTTGGCAACAGCGCTTTATGCTGAATAAAAGAGATTTGCCCATTTTTCAGAAAATAACCTGAATTATATAAATCTTTTCCTTCAGGGACTGGATTTCGGGTAGGGGAACCAAGTAAAATGCCAATGTCGACAGCACATTTTGCCAATTCCTTAACGCATTCGTCTGCTTTATGTATAAAATCGGCAAAGTTCAAAAAATCTCTGGGTGGATATCCACAAGTGGCCAATTCGGCAAAGCAAATGAGGTCACTCCCTTCATTTTTAGCTATTTCCACCGCATTTTTCATCTTTTCCAGATTACCTGAAAAATCTCCAACGTGGTAATTTAATTGCGCAATCGTTATTTTCATAAAATTTATTTCAGGACAAAAATACATTTACTTAGGTCAGAATAAAAACCAATTTGTACGGCGTCGATAATTTGCTTATTTTTACCACTTAAGAACAAAAAATTATGAGTGATTTTGTGGTATCGGCGAGAAAGTATAGACCAGCTCTGTTTACAGATGTTGTTGGACAAGAGCATGTTACCCTTACTTTGAAAAATGCGCTGCGCAGTAATCATCTCGCTCATGCTTTTTTGTTTTGTGGTCCAAGAGGCGTTGGAAAAACGACTTGTGCCCGTATTTTGGCAAAAGTTATCAATTGTCAGCAACCAACGGCTGACCATGAACCCTGTCTCGTGTGTTCTTCCTGTCGTTCCTTTAGTGATAATGCCTCTTTTAATATTACAGAATTAGATGCTGCGTCGAACAATTCCGTCGAGCATATTCGAAGTTTAATAGATCAGGTTCGTTTTCAACCTCAGCAAGGTAAGTATAAAGTTTTTATTATTGATGAGGTGCACATGCTTTCTCCTTCCGCGTTCAATGCATTTTTGAAAACGCTGGAGGAACCCCCTGCTCATGCTATTTTTATATTGGCTACCACGGAGAAGCATAAAATTTTGCCCACTATCATTTCTCGTTGTCAAATCTACGAATTTAAACGAATTCAACCTATTTCTATCGTTCCTCACCTGAAAGCCATTTGTCAGAAGGAATCGATTACCGCCGATGAGGAGGCCTTGCATATTATAGCTCAAAAGGCCGATGGTGCCCTACGTGATGCCCTTTCTATTTTCGATAGAATGGTTGCTTTCTCGGGGAATGAAATCAAATATGCCGATGTTATTGAAAATCTTAATGTCCTCGATTATGATTACTTTTTTAAAATGATCGATTATTTTTTAGCCGAGGATAGCCTTAATATTTTACTCCTTTTTGACGAAATTTTGAAAAAGGGATTCGACGAAGACTTGTTTATCAACGGCTTAGCTGCCCATGCGAGAAATGTTTTAGTTAGCAAAGATGTTCAGACACTACCCTTGCTTGAAGTAACAGGTGCGCTGAGAGATCGTTACAGACATCAGGCGGCTTTGGCTTCCTCTGGTTTCTTGCTCACTATTTTAAATTTGGCAAATGAATGTGATTTAAATGCTAAAATGGCAAAAAACAAGAGGCTTCATGTTGAAATTTCTTTATTGAAAATGGCTCACTTGAATCGCATTTTGACGCTTCCTTCAGATAGTACGGCTTTAGCCGAAGAAAAAAAAAAGCCTGAACCCGTCTTAAATATTGAAGCGGCTGAAAAAGTAAATATTCCGGTTATTCCCCCTATTCTGCCTGTAAAAAAAGTCGTTGCCGAACCGTCGGCGAATGATTCTTTACTCAGTAAATTGATGAAGGAAATCAAGGAGGAAGAGAAAAAGGAGGTCGATAAAGTAGCCGTTCCTTTAAATCAGGATTCCCTAAGTGCTTTTTGGGAGGATTATGTGATTAATATCCAACAGGATTCTACTAGAAATCTTCTGAAAATGGTTTCTTTAACATGGGAACCTGAGTGTACTATCAAGGCAATTGCTTCAACTGGTCTGCAGGAAAGTGCCATAAAACAGGAGAAATCAATGATGGATAAAATGAGAGCGCATTTTCAGAGAACTGATCTGGCCTTTCAAGTATTATTAATTAAAAATGAAGTAAGTGAGGTGCCCGTTGTGTCTAATAAACCGCCTACTTCCCGAGAATTACTGTCTCGTTTTCATGCAGTTAATCCAGATATAAAAGAATTTGCCGAGCGCCTCTCTCTCCGTTTAGAGGAGGATTAATTTCCCCGTATTATGTCTATTACCGATGGTCAATCCCATTTTGATGCCGTTTTTTTACAGCTGATTAAGCAGCTAAATATATCTCAAAAGGAGGCCGTTTCTACTTTGGATGGCCCAACTTTAGTGCTAGCTGGTCCGGGAACAGGTAAAACCCAGCTGATTGCTGCCAAGGTTGGCAAAATATTAATGGATTCAGACACGCTTCCCAAAAATATTCTTTGCCTGACTTTTACCGATGCAGGGGTGAATGCTTTGCGAAATAGATTGGTTCAATATATTGGTCCTGAAGGACATAAAGTGCAAGTGCTTACTTTTCACGCCTTTTGTAACCAGATTATTCAACAAAATAGATACCATTTTGGTCAAAATAATCTCGAACCCATTTCTGATTTGGAAAGGATTGATATTATTAGAATGATTTTGGATGAATTGCCCTGGGATAATCCACTTAAAAAAGGGTATGCCAATGCCCATCAATTTGAACGGGAATGGCAGTCGCTCATTCAATGGATGAAAAAAGAAAATTATAAGGTAGCCGATTTGATTGAAAAAATAGATGAATATTGTAATCAAATGCCTTCCCTGCCAGAATTTAAGTACAAGCGTAAACAAGGCACATTTAATGTCGGCGATCTCAAGGAAGGTTTATATCAGGATTTTTTACAAAAATATGCGCGATTAAGGGAGGCCGTTCGTCTGTTTGATGTTTATGAACAGGAGAAAAATCTTAGACACAGGTATGATTATGAAGATATGATCCTCTGGGTTTTAAAAGCATTTCAAGACAAACCTTATTTTTTAAGCCTCTATCAGGAGCAGTTTTTATATGTTTTACTCGACGAATTTCAAGATACTAATGGGGCGCAATTTGCATTGGTTCAGACTCTTTTAAATTATTGGGATACCCCCAATTTATTCATAGTTGGCGATGAAGATCAATCTATTTATGAATTTCAAGGCGCAAGAATTAAGCATTTACAAGATGTTAAGGATAAATATGGCGACGACTTACATTTGGTTCAACTCAAGGAAAATTATCGCTCTACTCAGGGAATTTTAAATACTGCTTTTGCCTTTATTCAGAGAAATACCCTTACCTCTTCATTGAAAAATCAGGGAAATGTTTCTCCGCAACCGCTCATTGCAGCTTCTGCTTTGAGACAAATCGATTCGACACCTATTGTGGTAGAATATGGGAGTATTTTCCAGGAGGAAGCGGATTTAGTACATTCGTTGAAAAACTTATTCAAAAAGGGCGTTAATCCAGGTCAAGTAGCCATCATTTTTAGAAATAACAGACAGGGAGATCAACTGGTAAGGCTGTTTGAAAAAAATAGTATTCCATATCATACCAGCAGGCCTATCAATATTTTACATACCCCTATCGTATTTAAAATACGGCGGATAATTCAGTATTTAATTCAGGAATGGAAGGAAACAGATCGGGGGGAATCGGAGTTTTTACCTCTGTTGTACCATGCTCACTGGGAAATAAGTATGTCAGATATTGGAAAGTTAAATAAGATTAAAGTAACATCTGATCTTTCCTGGCATCAAATAATGACAGATGAAACCATTTGGGGGTCTATAGGGATTGAAAATAGTCAGCCTCTAAAAAGGGCATATCGTTTTTTTCAAGATGCTTTAAAACAAGGGCTTAATAAAGCCTTGCCCGCTTTTTTAGAATATATTATCAATAAAAGTGGACTCCTAAAAGCTACATTAAAACAAAAGGATAGTATTCTTCAGGTGCAAATTTTGAATACGCTGGTGAATTTTTGTGAAAAATCAGTGGAAAGGGAACCGAATATTTCTGTGATTGACTGGATGTTGATGATGGATCGTATGCAAGATAATCATTTAGCCATTTCTTTGGAAATGCCTCAGGTTTCTAATGAAAGTGTTCATCTTTTAACCGCGCACAGAGCGAAAGGCCTCGAATTTGAGTACGTGTTTATGTATGACTGTGTCCAATCGGAATGGGAGGGAAAATCGAATAATACCGGCGTCTTTTCTTTTCCGCCTACCCTGAAAATGGAGCCGGAAACCGACGAATTGGAAGCGTCGCGTCGTTTATTCTATGTCGCAATGACGCGCGCATCGCAATTTTTGCAAATTGGTTTTGGAAAGGAAAATACAGTGGGAAAGCCAAGAATGCCTACCCTTTTTATTTCGGAATTACTGGAAGATAAACTAGTGCATTTTGAACAAAGAATATACCCTGGATTCTTTTGCCCTCACCGTATCTAGTTTGAATAGATATCTTGATTGCCCTCTTTCCTTTTTTTATAGAGATATTCTGGGTATTCAGACCAGTAAAAATGCTTCCTCCGCTTTTGGAACGGCTATTCATGAGGCTATATCGGACTGGACTTCTGGCCTGAAATTTTCAAAAGATAAAAATAAAGAGGCCAAAAAATTACATGATCTTTTTGAAAAAAAACTGAAAAAATCTATTTCCTGGTTTTCAAATAGTGCCTTGGAGGGCTATTTAATGAGAGGTAAAGCTTGTTTATCCGATTTTGTAGCCTCTTGCGATCTGGAAAGTTTGAGTCATTCCAAGCCTGAATTAAAAATTCATTTTATCGATGAAGCCGGCTTCAAATATAAAGGTGTGACAGATAGCGTTGAATATCTGAAAGGGGGAAAAGTGCATTTAATTGACTATAAAACGGGAAAACCTAAGCGAAATACCTTTCAAAAGCCTTCATGGAAGGGCGTTTCTCCTTACGGGGGCGTTTATTGGAGACAGCTTGCTTTTTATCAACTCTTATTTGAAGGACATAATCAAGATGGATTATTGGTAGAAGAGGCAAAATTGATTTTTTTAGAAGAGGGTCTTTCCAGCGCTTCCCGTGAAGTTGTTATTACACTGGAATCCAACGATTTGGTAGCTTTTAAAAATCTGACACAGGAGGTAAACACCAAAATTCAAACGCATGACTTTTATAGAGGTTGCGGACAAGCTACCTGTATTTGGTGTAATTATCTTAAAAATGAAATTCTACCAGACCAATTGGAAAATCCGGATCATTTATTTTTGGACGACGGCCCTTATCATTGAGGTGAGATTTTTTTTAAATCAACGCTTAAACTTCGGCAAATTATTTCCAGTATTACAATTATTCCTATTTTGAGCCTTCAATCGATTTATATGAAAAATCTATTCCTTTTTCTACTCCTTTATCTGACATTTAGCTTGACTGTCAATGGACAAACTGCATTGGAAAAGTTAGAAAGTAAGATTAACGCTGAATTCAAGAGGTCACTTGGCTTATTTTGTTTGGCTTTTAAGGAAATTGGACAGCCTCAAAATCAGTTATTGATACATGCTGACAGTATCGTTCATGCCGCAAGTACGATGAAAACGCCTGTGATGGTAGAAATATTCAATCAAATCGAACAAAAAAAATGGAAATTGAGTGATTCTGTACTGGTGAAAAATGAATTTTCAAGTATTGTAGATGGTAGTCCTTATAAAATGGAGGTAGATGAGGATTCAGAAGGTCAGTTGTATAGCAAGATTGGCGGAAAAACAACGCTTTACCAGTTGATTTATGATATGATTACCTATAGCTCTAATTTGGCAACCAATATTTTAATTGAAATGGCGGACGCTAAAAAAGTGACTCAAAAGGTAAGGGAAATTGGAGCAAAAAATATTCAGGTTTTGAGAGGGGTGGAAGATCAGAAGGCGTATGATTTAGGACTGAATAATAAGGTAACTGCCCGGGATCTGATGTTGATTTTTGAAAAATTAGGAGAGGGAAAATGGATCAGTGAATCGGCTTGTATTCAGATGATTGATATACTGAAGCAACAGCATTTTAATGAATTAATCCCGGCTTTATTACCCAAAGAGGTGATTGTGGCCCATAAAACAGGTTGGATTACCAAACATAGTCATGATTCGGCCTTAATTATACTGCCTGACGGAAGAAAATATGCGTTGGTTATTCTGAGTAAAGGATGGGAATCAAATGATTTGGCTACCGACATATTGGCAAATTCATCGAAGTACGTTTATGATTATATGATAGGTTTATCGAATTTTAAAAAATAAAACATGGCAACCCCGCAGTCTGTAGCATTTCATACTTTAGGATGTAAATTAAATTTTGCAGAAACCTCCGCTTTGGGTCGTCAATTTGAATCAGCTGGTTTTCAAGAGCGGCGTTTCACCGATCATGCCGATATTTATGTTATCAATACTTGTTCAGTAACTGATTTTGCCGATAGAAAATGCCGGAGGGTCGTTCGTCAAGCATTAAAACAAAATGAGCAGGCATTTATTGTCGTAGTAGGTTGTTATGCGCAGCTGAAACCGGAAGAGATAGCGGCCATTCCAGGCGTTGATCTGGTATTGGGAGCGGCTGAAAAGTTTCGTATGCTCCCGTTTATTGAAGGACTGAGTAAATCGACCGGAAAAGGAATGGTTCAGGCTGGAGAGGTGAGTGAGGTCGTCGATTTCGTAAATGCTTTTTCCGTAGGGGATCGTACCCGTTCTTTTTTGAAAGTTCAGGATGGTTGTGACTATAAATGTACCTTTTGTACCATTCCCCAAGCGAGAGGAAAAAGTAGAAGTGATACCGTGGAACATGTCGTCGCCAATGCCAGGGAAATAGCAGGCAGAGGGGTTCGTGAAATTGTATTAACGGGAGTAAATATAGGCGATTTTGGGAATGGAACCGCAGTTATTGAAGGAATGAAACCACGTAAAGAGGCTCTTTTTGCTGATCTCATCCAAGCTTTAGATGAGGTAGAAGAGATTTCCAGATTTCGCATTTCGTCCATTGAACCAAATCTTTGCACCTCTGAAATCATTGAATTTGTCGCAAATTCCCGTCGGTTTGCCCCCCATTTCCATATTCCGTTGCAATCTGGAAATAACAAGCAGTTGCGTGAGATGAAACGCAGATATAAAAGGGAATTGTATCAGGAAAGAGTGGCGGAAATAAAAGGATTAATGCCGCATGCCTGCATTGGTGTAGATGTTATCGTCGGATTTCCAGGCGAAACGGAAGCCGATTTCGAAGAGACTTATGCCTTCATTTCTTCTCTTGATGTAAGTTACCTGCATGTTTTCACCTATTCCGAAAGGGATAATACGCCAGCTGCCTCCATGGCAGAAATTATTCCTGTAGAAGAAAGAAGAAGGAGAAATGCTTTGCTGACCAGTTTGTCCGAACAAAAGAGAATGACTTTTTATGATCAGCATCTGGGGCAATCCCGTCCCATTTTATTTGAAAAATCAAAAACGGCAGGTAAAATGTCTGGATTCACCGATAATTACATAAAGATTGAGACAAAATGGAAGGAGGAATCCCTCAATTTTATAGAAAGTAGACCATTGATTCGCATCAATAAAGCTGGCTTGGTGGAATGTTGAGAAGAATTTGCTTTTTAACCTGTAGCCTGGTTTTGAATCAGGATTTACAGGATTTCGAGGATTTTTTAGTGTTGGGCGTTGGTATTGGGATGATGCGTGCCGCAGCATAAAATTAATGACAATATTCGCTTATTCTTTTCGCCGATGCGATGATCGCAGCGGCGAAATATTTAGCCAGGGATACATTTCCGATATCCACCAAATTAAACCAGCGACGTCATCATTAATCCTGAAAATCCTGTAAATCCTGATTCAAACTAATATTAACGGAAAATGTAGGAAGTGCCTTAATTTTTAAAATGTCAATCTTTCGCCAGCTGCGTTATTATCCCGGAACAAATTTGGGCTGAATTTTCAGTCCCCTTGCAATATCATTGATATCTAAAGGATTTACCAAAAGGGCACCTTCACCGGATATTTCAGCTAAAGCACCATTATTTGAGGTTATAACGGGTGTTTCAGCGGCAAATGCCTCAATGATTGGCATGCCAAATCCCTCGTGAAGAGAAATATAAACCAGGGCGAGGGCATGCTTTAAATAATAAGATATGGAGGTATCTGATAAATAGCCTAAAAAATGGATATCCTCCGCGTAAGGACTTTCTTTCCATGCTTTTTCAACTTCTCTTGTACTCCACGCCATTCTTCCAGCAAATAAAAATAAAATTTGGCCCTCATTTTGAGCTCTGAATAAATTATATGACTTAATAGCATTTTCTATATTTTTACGGGGATGAATGGCGCCGTAATAGAAGAAATAGGTTGAGGAGGCAGGTATTTTATGTTTAATTGGCTCAAAATCGTTCGTCATTATATTTCGACTCCCATTATAAATAACGCTTATTTTAGCTGGATGTATCCCATATTTAGTCTGAATATCTTCTTTTACAAAATTGGAAACGGTGAAAATGTGGTTCGCTTTTTTCAAATATAAAGGCGTGAAAATCTTATAAAAATAGTGCACAAGAAAAGGAACCTGTTTGGGAAAGGCAAGGAAAGCAAGGTCATGAATGGTTAGAAAAACAGGAATAGTAGTCATTAAACTGGTAAAGCCATCATGCGAAAAAAATACATCAGCTTGCCATTTTCTTAAAGCTTTTGGAACAGCCCATTCAAACCAAATGAACCACAAGATTGGATGTCTTGCAGGAGGGGATATGACAACGGGTATCACATTTTTAAATGTCGTGAATACAGTGGAGTATGGTCGGTCGAATAATAAAATAAAAGTATGTTGAGGGTTTAATTCAATCATTCGCCGATATATTTCCCAACAGGAATAACCGATGCCCTCCATTTTACCCTCTATGAGAAATCGGGCATTCAATGCAATTCTCAACCTATTTTTTATTTAATTATTTCGTAAATTTACAATCATTTTTTAATAAAATAAATTTGGACAATATGAATTCACATGAAATTGATTTTCAAATATTTGGCGAAGAAATGCAATATGTTGAAATTGAATTGGATCCTTATGAAACCGTTATTGCTGAAGCAGGAAGTTTCATGATGATGGATTCAGAAATTAAAATGGCCACTATTTTTGGTGATGGTAGTCATCAAGAGGCCAAAGGAGGTATTTGGGATAAAGTTTTGACAGCAGGAAAGCGTTTACTTACGGGCGAAAGTCTTTTTTTAACTGCTTTTACTCATGGTGGTACTGGAAAAAAGAGAGTTTCCTTTGCTTCTCCTTATCCTGGAAAAATTATTCCCCTTGATTTATCCAAATTTGAAGGTAAAATAGTTTGTCAAAAAGATGCTTTCCTTTGTGCCGCAAAAGGTGTCCATGTTGGTATTGAATTTTCCCAAAAATTAGGGAGAGGATTGTTCGGTGGCGAGGGCTTTATTATGCAAAAACTGGAGGGTGATGGAATGGCTTTTGTGCACGCAGGTGGCCATGTAACTAAAAAGGAACTCGCTCTGGGTGAAGCACTTCTGGTAGATACAGGTTGTTTAGTTGCCTTAACCCGCGATGTTCATTATGATATTGAAATGGTAAAAGGCATTAGGAATATTTTCTTTGGTGGAGAAGGTCTTTTTTATGCTCGTTTGGAGGGTCCTGGTACGGTTTGGATTCAAACGCTGCCTTTTAGTCGCCTGGCACAAAGAATTTTCTCTGCTGCACCTCAAACCGGGGGTGGTGGAAAAGATGAAGGCAGTATTTTAGGCGGATTAGGAAATTTACTCGACGGCAGATAGTTTTTAGCTGTGATATGAGGTTAGTGCCAAGTCACACACTGGTACTAACCTCATTTTTTATTTCTTTTCGACTTGAGCTATTTTGGTTTCTACCTGGTCCCGATCCATGTAGGCCATTTCGGGTTCCGCCACTTTGTCATTATTATAATCGGCTGTCTTTGTTGGACGTCCACCCCGAATATCTAAAATGGAGCGTTGCTGCATAATCTCCTCCTTACTTTTGAAAACCGTTTCAGGTGTTATGCCCTCCTTTTCATTATAGGCCATTTGAATAACCCTCCGTCGCTCCGTTTCATCTATAGTCCTCTGCATGGAATCGGTAGTTTTGTCGGCATAAAATATGACTAAACCATTTGCGTTTCTCGCTGCACGACCTGCTGTTTGGGTCAATGACCTGTCATTTCTTAAAAATCCTTCTTTATCTGCATCGAGAATGGCGACGAGCGATACCTCGGGCAAATCCAGTCCTTCTCGAAGCAAATTAACCCCTACCAATACATCAAATCCACCCATTCTCAAATCCCGAAGTATTTCCACCCTTTCCATTGTATCAACCTCA
>JAJTER010000118.1 GCA_021299835.1 Saprospiraceae bacterium
CGGAGGGGTCATATGTCTCTTGCTATTTGGTCCCTGGCGGGATAAAATGTTTTATTGTACCCATTTGGTCCCTGGCGGGATAAAATATTTTATTGTACACTTTGGCCCCTGGCGGCACAAATCCTATAAACATGCGACCCCTTCAGGGTCGATTTTCACAATATCCTGACCCCGGCGGGGTCACATGTCTCTTGCTATTTGGCCCCTGGCGGCATAAAATGTTTAATTATACCTTTTGGTCCCTGGCGGGATAAAATGTTTCATTGTACCTTTTGGTCCCTGGCGGCACAAAATGTTCCATTGTACCTTTTGGTCCCTGGCGGGATAAAATGTTCCATTATACCTTTTGGTCCCTGGGGATAAAATGTTTCATTGTACCTTTTGGTCCCTGGCGGTACAAATTCTATAAACATGCGACCCCTTCAGGGTCGATTTTCATAATATCCTGACCCCGGAGGGGTCACATGTCTATATACCACATAAATATTTATTTGATATTAACATCATTTTTTGTACTTTTAAATCATAATCGATATTATGAAAAATAAACAGAATAATTCTAGAAGATCTTTTATTAAACAGGCTTCGGCAGCTGCAATAGGCTTTACCATTGTTCCTCGATATGTTTTAGGGGGAAAGGGTTATAAAGCACCTAGCGATAAACTAAATATTGCCTATATTGGAATTGGGGGACGTGCCGAAGACCATATCAGGAGTACCAAAGGCACTGAAAATTTAGTCGCTTTCTGTGACGTCGATACTAAAAGAGCAGAAAATACCTTGAAGGAATTTCCAAAGGTTCCCCTCTATAAGGATTTTCGAAAATTGTTTGAAGCTGAACATAAGAATATTGATGCGGTAATGATTGCAACGCCTGATCATACGCATACACCAGCAGCTCTCTTAGCGATGGATTTAGGTAAGCATGTTTATGTTGAAAAACCGTTAACCCATAATATTGGAGAAGCCAGGCAATTACTCGCCGCTGCCCAAAAAAGTAAAGTGGTTACCCAAATGGGTAATCAAGGTGCATCAATGGACTGCAATGCTATTATTGCTGAATATATTCAGTCGGGTGTCATTGGGAAGGTAGAAAAAGTGCATGTTTGGACAAATCGTCCTGTTTGGCCGCAAGGTGTTCCCACTCCAGTACAAAAAGAAACCGTTCCAAATACTTTAGATTGGAATTTATGGTTAGGTCCTGCTCCATACCGGGAATATAATAAGGCATATCTCCCCTTTAAATGGAGAGGGTGGTGGGATTTTGGTACAGGTTCTCTCGGGGACATGGGCTGCCATATCTTTCAAGTTCCTTATCGTGCATTGAATCTGAAATACCCAACGGCTATTGAAGCCAGTGCAACAACGGTTTGGTCCGGTGATTTTGTGGAGGCTAATTATCCCGATAGTTGCCCTCCTTCTTCTATGGTTAAATTCACCTTTCCCGGAGTGGATCTTTTCTGGTACGATGGTGGCATTAAACCAATGAGACCTGAAGAATTAGGTGAGAATGAACCTTTTGGTTCTTGGGATGGTGGCGCTCTTTTTGAAGGGGAAAAAGGTAAACTCCTTTGTGATATGTACGGTGAAAATCCAGTACTGCTTTTCAAGGATAAACAGAAAAAAGTAACGAAACCTGAACCATTTTTACCCCGCTATACTGGTTCACACCAAATGGTTTGGGTAAATGCTTGTAAAGGTCTTGGAAAGGCCTCATCTCCTTTTGAAGATGCTGTCCCTCTCACAGAAACTTTACTTATAGCCAATTTGGCCATTCGATGCTATGATGTAAAGAAATTACAAGCTGGTAAAACGCCTGATTCCTGGGCTCCTTATGATTATCCTGGAAGAATTCGTTTATTATGGGATGCTGAAAAAATGACCGTTCCAAATTATCCTGAGGCAAATGAGTTTATTTCACGTGGAAGTAGGACTTATTGATAGATGAAATAGGTGAGATTTTAAGTTTCGTATATTTCCCTACCATTTTAGGTTTTAGATAAACAAGTTTTTTAAGGACACTATCTATGTCAAATAGTTAAATACATGATTTTATGAAATAAGGCCATTTTTTTCTTAATTCAAGAAATTAAATCGTATCTGAGGTTTGGGAGCAATGTTTCAGACTATTATTTAGGAATTATCTCATTTTCTATCCGTTTGAAGTGAGCTTTCTATTAGGTATATAATCCAGAAAAATAAAGTCCTGGCTGAGTTTGTAGAGATGACCTTTTCACTCATTGAGGTGAATGAGGCTTTTAATTTTGCATTATCAAATAATTCTATGATAGTTGGTATTCAAATAGCTGAATAAATGGGCGAATTCTTAAAATGATTCCTTATACTCAATCCATATTTTAGAAGTATAAAGGTCTGAACTTAATAGATTTGGTACTTTAGCGCTAAATCTTAAAGGCATTCCAGCCTCGTCGGGTGTGCGATCCCCTTTTTTTAAATTACAAGACAAACAACTGGAAATGAGATTATTCCAGGTATTTTTTCCTCCTCTCGATTTTGGAATGATATGGTCAATGGTCAGTTGTTTTTTTGAACCACAATAGGCACATTCATGATTATCTCTTTTGTAAATACGATTTCTGTTTACTTTGAATGTTTTAATTTTGCTTTTGATGTAGTTTAAAAGGCGTATGATCAATGGTTTCGGATAAGCCAGTTTTTCACTTCTTACCACCTCTACCTCCTCATTTTTAACAATTTCAGCTTTGCCCTTCATTAAAAGTTTTAACGCTCTTCGGAAAGTCGTTAGATTTAGCGGCGTGTAATCGGCGTTAAGCACCAAAATAGTTTCCATGTTCATTCACTTTTTTAAAATATTTGTTTAATTTGGGGTTTTATTACCTTTCGGAAGGTACGGAATTATTAAAATAAAGGAATGCTATATTACCTTTTTTTATTTCCTTTTTTACTTATAATCAATTATTTAACTTTAAATTAATAATAAATTTGAATAACAAGTCATCTGGTTTTCAATACACGCTTGTTTTGGAACTTCTAATCCTTGCTTTTACCATTGTTTTGGCTTTTTTGGTGCTTTTGCCATTGACAAATTCAAAGGTTGATTATCCCTTTTTTACTGAAAACATTGTTTTTATCTTCACTTTTATTCTTGTCACCCGGTATGTATTTTTACTGAAATATTCGTTGCTGGCTAAACAACAAGCCGTAAAAGTGGCGTTGGTATTTATTTTTATTCCTTTTATCTTCTATCTGATTAGCGGGTTACATGGTTTTCGTACTTTTCTGGATGAGGAAGGAATGTATCATCCAATGCGAAACTTATCAGCTGACGAAGCGCAGCGATTAGGTAATTATATGTACTATGAAATGGTCTTTTTTGGTTCCGGTGCTATTGTGGCCAGTATTATTTTTCCTTTCAGAATGATTATATCCGTCTGGACTTTAAAAAATAGAGGGAAAGTATAAACAGTTTTTTTCGCTAAATTGATGCATGGTGGAATTTTATTGTAAAGAGGAAATGGGCGATTCAGAGGTAATTAAAATG
The DNA here is from genome assembly GCA_021299835.1 of Saprospiraceae bacterium. Classification (GTDB taxonomy): domain Bacteria; phylum Bacteroidota; class Bacteroidia; order Chitinophagales; family Saprospiraceae; genus BJGN01. The sequence continues at coordinate 3,524 of JAJTER010000118.1, forward strand.
TATCTCAAATACCAGTCGGAACAATGTTTCTCCTTACTTTATAATCGTTATGTTAAGAAGGTATATGCAAAATGTATTTCAATTCTCAAGGAAGAAAGCTTAGCCAGAGATGCAACACAGGAAATTTTCCTTAAAATTTTTCTCAATCTGATTCGTTTTGAAGAAAAGGCAAGATTCTCGACCTGGGTTTATGCTATTACTTATAATTATTGTATCGATTTTTTAAGGCGATCCAAAAAAGCGGTGGAACTGTTTTCTGACGATTTTGATAAAATCACAGACATAGAAGACGAGGTATCGGATGAAGTTTTATTGAATATGGAAATCGGTCAGCTGAAATCTGTATTGGATTCACTGGCTTTGGGGGACAGACTTATGTTATTAATGAAATATCAGGATGATTTATCTATAAAGGAAATTTCGCAAATTGTGTCAAAATCGGAAAGTGCTGTAAAGATGCAGCTAAAAAGAGCTAAAGCAAAGGCACAAAAAAATCGAATGATATTGGAAGAAAAAGAAAAAAAATCGAAATGAGCCGAAATAATTTTCAAAAACTAATCGATGAGAATGAACTTTTCTTAGAACCATTTCAACAGGAGTTCATAAGAAAAAGCATTCATAGCAGAATCTCCCTATTTCGAATGGTTGGTCAGATGGTTGATTTATTTGTACCTAATTTCTTTTTGACTTTTTCAGATTTACTTGACACAAATAAATCAAATGCTATGAACAGATTTCCAAATCCACCTGAATTAAAGGATTAAAATTATTGTTATGGAAAATTTAATGGTCGATATATCTGCAAATTCTTTTTGGCTACGCTGGGAGCAATCGTTAAATCAAACACTTAATTATGTCATCAATTTGTTTCCTAGGATATTGCTTGCCACTATATTAGTATTAATTGGTGTACTTATTGGAAAAATTATTGCCAAACTGGTATCCAGATTTTTTGATAAAATAGGGATAGATCATTTTTTAGGACGATTGGGGAATATAGAGGTATTAAATAAAACGCCTTTACGCTTCAGATCAGGTAAAATTATTGCCAAACTTATTTATTATTTTTTCTTTTTCCTCTTTGTCTTAATTGCAGTAGATGTGTTGGAAGTTGAGGCGCTTTCCGAAATAATAACGTTGGTATTTACCTATTTGCCCAGACTCATTTCTGCCATTTTTGTCTTTTTGCTTGGTATTTTTCTGGCAGATTTATTAAGAGGTTTTGTTAGAACAGCTTGTTATTCCATGGATATTCCTGCGGCAAGCCTCATTTCAAACTTAGTCTTTTATTTTATATTTGTCAATATTGCGCTCATCGCTTTGGAACAGTCCGGCATTGAAACAGGATTTATTCAAATCAATCTATCGATCATTTTGGCGGGGATCATGCTCGCTTTTGCCATAGGTTATGGTGCCGCTTCAAGACCATTATTGTCAAATATTTTAAGTGGCTATTATAATCGGAATAAAATTCAAGTGGGGGATACCATCAAAATTGACGAGATCGAAGGTATTGTTGTTGCTATTGATTCAGGGTCTTTTACCGTTAAAACAGACGAAAAAACCTGGGTTACCTTACCATTGCATAAATTGACAACCGAAAAATATGCACTAATTAAAACAGAAGATTCAGATGAAATGGATAGGTAAATTGTTCCTTTGCATATCTTTTTGTTTCCTTTTAATTCCTTCCATATTTGCCCAAAAAAAAGAAGAGGGAAAGAAAACAAAAAAAGATTCTATCTGGGATATTGGTTTGGGTATCGGGGTTGACGGTGTACAACTTTTACAACTAAATCCAAGAGTTGGTTCAGGTCAAAATAGAGTAGGATTTGGCGGAGCGATTAATTTCAGTGCAAAATATAAAAAAAAGAGAGCAGTTTGGGATAATACCTTTGTTTCCCAATTTGGCGTCCAACGATTAGGTGCAGGGGTCATTGGGCAAGGAACACTTACCAAAGTTCCCTTTCAAAAATCAATTGATGAAATAAGAATGGATTCCAGACTGGGTATCAAGGCATCGGGGAAATCCAAATTATCTTATGCTTCTGGTGTTAATTTTATCAGCCAAATTGCCCCTACTTATAAAGGCCCTGCTTCTTTTCCTGGAAATTTCCTCAAAAAATTGGATGGGAAAGACGCCAGATTACAATCCTTGTTTTTTTCACCTGCTCAGATAAGTGTTTCCGCCGGAATGGATTTTAGGCCCAATGATAAATGGGCAATTTATTATTCACCTCTGGCAGGTCGATTTATTATTGTTAATAATGATGAGATTGCCTTCTTAGGTGTTCACGGAAATCCTGTAGAAAAATCATCCACCGGAACTATTATTTCAGCAGAAAACATTGATAAACAATTAGGTACCTTGTTAAGATTAAGTTACAAAACGAAATTTCTGGAAAATAAATTCACTTACGCCTCTGCTATTCAATTGTATTCAAACTATCTAAAGGATTTTAAATACGTAGATTTACAGTATTGGACAAATGATTTAAGTATGAAAATAATTAAGGGATTTCAACTTTCTTTAACAGTTAATGCTTATTATGATCGTGATGTGTTGGTACAAATTACCGATTACAGCCAACCGAACGGCGTAAGAGGTCTGGGAAGAGCCATAAGCATTAATCAGCAAATGCTTATGAAATATGCCCTAACATTTTAAAACGAGTCTAAAAACACCTGAAAATATTATTTGGATGAATGAGAAAAAATTATTCCTTTTGGATGGACACGCTTTGGTATATCGCGCACATTTTGCCTTTATCACCAGGCCACTTATAAATTCAAAAGGTTTGAATACCTCTGCAATTAACGGATTTACCAGAATGTTATGGGATCTTTTGAGGACAGAAAAACCTACCCATATAGCTGTTGCTTTTGACCCTCATGGTCCAACTTTCAGACATGAACAATACCCAAAGTACAAAGCAAACAGAGAGGAACAGCCGGAAGATATAGGTGTGGCAATTCCCTGGATTCAAAAAATATTGAAGGGTTTTCATATTCCTATTCTTTGTGTTCCCGGTTTCGAGGCTGATGATGTCATTGGTACCATTGCCAAAAGAGCAGGTGATGATGGTTTTACCGTTTATATGGTCACTCCTGACAAGGATTATGGTCAGTTGGTTTCGCCTAATATTATCATGTATAAACCTTCCCGACAAGGCAATGGTATAGAATTACTTGGGGAAAAGGAAATTTGTGAAATGTGGGATATTCAAAACGTAAATCAGGTCATTGATATCCTTGGTTTACAAGGGGATAGTGTCGATAATATTCCCGGCGTTCCCGGTATTGGTCCTAAAACGGCGGCGGCATTATTAAAGGAATATGGTACGCTCGAAAATATATTAGCCAATGCTCAAAATATAAAGGGCAAAAATGGGGAACGATTGGTAACATTTGCTGATCAGGCCCGATTGTCCTATCAGTTGGCGACGATTGACATAAATGTGCCTATAGAATTTAATGTAACAGATCTGCATCTCGATCCTCTCGATAGAACAGTATTGGCAGATCTCTTTAAGGAGTTAGAGTTTCGGTCTATTTCAATGAATATTCTGGGACCTGACCCTACCACAAAACCTATTCCTGCAAATACTTCAGCCCAGGGCTCGTTTGATTTTCCAGAAGAAAAGGAAGTTGAACCTGCTACTGAAAATATAGCTGAAAAAACAGCGCGTATTGCCAATTTTAATATTGAAAATACGCCACATACCTATTATTTGGTTGAGGAGCATGCAGAAATAAAAAAGTTGGTCGAGGAACTTTTACAGCAAGATACCCTCTGCTTTGATACAGAAACAGATAATATTGACGCTACCTTAGCCAATCTGGTGGGTATTTCTTTTGCTTACAAAAAGGGCATCGCCTGGTATATTTCTATTCCGGCAGATAGAAAAATCGCTATGGAAATAGTTGATTTATTAAGACCTGTGCTGGAAAATAATCGAATAATATTGGTCGGACAGAATATTAAGTTCGATGCCATGGTCATGAAAAATTATGGCGTGGAACTACCAGGTCCGTTCTTTGATACTATGATTGCCCATTATCTTCTGGAACCTGAAATGAGGCATAACATGGATTATCTATCAGAGTCTTACCTCGATTATAAACCTGTTTCTATTACTTCGCTGATTGGTAAAAAAGGGGCGGGGCAGAAGACCATGAGAGATATTGAGGTAAATGATGTTAAAGAATATGCAGCGGAAGACGCAGATATAACCATGCAGCTGAAAAATCATTTAGAGCCTTTGTTAATAAAAGAAAATTTATATGAGCTGTTTAATAATTTGGAAGCGCCGTTATTAAAGGTTTTAGCCGATATGGAATATGAAGGTATCCGTGTAAATGTCGATTTTTTAAATACTTATTCTATTCAACTCAAGGAGGAGATAAAACTTCTTGAACATAAAATTTACGAGCTCGCAGGCGCTTCATTCAATATTGCTTCACCTAAGCAAGTAGGGGAAATTTTGTTTGACAAATTAAAAATACCTTACAAA
>JAJTER010000119.1 GCA_021299835.1 Saprospiraceae bacterium
TGAACCACTATTTAAGGTAATTGAACCAGTGGTAACATTAGGTAAAACCACTGCCGTTCCAAGCGAGTTAGATCTAAAAGTGATATTTCCTCTATTTGTTTGAAGCACTCTACTTGCCGCTAGCTCAATATAGCCAGTAGCCTGTAAAAGAATACTGGCGTTAATATTCGTGGTCGTCAGGTTTTGTTGGACTATGACATTGCCCGCATAAATACTCATGGCTCCAGCCGTCGTCCTTGGACTTGACAAGGTCAAATTAGCGGTATTGGTTGATTTACCGTAAGTAAAACTGCCTAAAGTAGTGCCAAAATTCCAGTCATCATCAAAGGTTAAAGTACCTGCATTCCCAGCCCGCATAAAAGTAAAGGCATTGCCCGTGGGTTGTATCGTCAGGTTACCAGTAGTCTGAATGGATAAGGAACCGGCTCCTGCATTGTTATTTCGTTGATAGATAGAATTCCCTTCAATCAGTATATTTCCAGAATAGGCATTGATTCCATCAAATCCGATACGTATGGCATTCGATGAATCTATGGCTGCTAAACGAATAGCATTAGAATATTGACCATCGGATTCCCTGGTATTGGATCCTCTCAAAGTAATATTACCCGTTTGAGAGCATACACTGGTACCTGATCCAAAGATAATTCCTTCCTTATCGTTGATGGCAGAAGAGAAATTAGCTTCCCCGCGCAAGGAAATATCCCCTGAAACGGTCCTAATAGCTACGGTACCAAGAGATAAAATGCCATGCCTCCAGCTATTACCAGTGGAGGTAGCATCATATCCATAACCATTTATAGTGATAGCCCCCGAGGTAGTTCCAATGGATACTGCGCCAGTTTGTCCATTAAAATACGTTCCAGAACCGTTGGTGAATTTACCTTTCACTTCGCCAATAATCTCTATGGAACCTGCCGCAGATGATATTGTTGATCTTTCAATATTAACGCCCCAATTTACGCCATCATCGTCTGCGGTGTTATGTGATAACCCGGCAAAATAAAGATTTCCCCCATTGGTTGTGATGGATGAACCTATAACGGAGAGACCAGGAATGTCATCTGCCCATGTACGAGCCAAAGAATTACCAACCGTCAGACCGTTCCAGGTTGCTGTAGTAGGTCCACCGCCAGCCCAAAAATGCCCTCCATTGGTTTGAATGGTCACCCCATTCATCTGGATGTATCCATGATCTGGAGAGGCTGCATTCAAAGCAGTTCTCAATACAACATTCAATCTTGCGGTAGATGAAGTAATCCCAGTGGCATTGGCAAACACCATATCATTGGCACTATTAAGTGTCAACGTGCGATTAGTTCCACCTGTATATGAAATACTGGCATTGATATTCATGTTGCGGGAAGTTGCATTTTGCCATGGTAGATTCACGGTCAAATCGCCCACATTGGTCAGATGGTTGGTAATTACGCTAACATTAATATCGGCAGACCCGGATGCCCCCACATTGAGGGTATTTCCAGTAATGCTCCAGTTGGTTCCTGAGGTTCCTGTTTGTCCGGTAGTGGATATCGTCAGGTGTTGTGCAAACCCTGACGTGACAAACAATGAAAAAAACACCACAGCGTTAATAAACGCTGTGGTGCGGAAGGCTTTTTTAAAATTCATTTTCATTTACACCTATTCAATAAAAAATTATAGGGCGAAAATAGAAATTACTTTAATCAAAAAAATTGTATCCTATACGGGAAAAACACGGTATGTGGAAAATAATACATAAAAAAGAATCTAAAAAACAGGGAGGTACAAAGTAATTAAATTTTTATTTAAAAAATATGGCTATTCGTTTGAAAAGGATAAAAGATGGGTTACCAAATTTTCCTGAGAGTTAAGATTCATTTTTTTACGTATGTTGGTTCTTGTTGATTCAATGGTTCGCATGCTTCTATTGGTGATTAATGCCAGATCTTTAGTGGATGGATTTAGCCTTAAATAGGCACATAATTTCAATTCGGATGGACTTAAATCGGGATATTTATGTAACAGCAAACTAAAAAAATCTTCATTATTTGACGTCAACCGAACATCAAAATCATTTTTAAGCGTTAGAATAGGGTCTGCTTTCAACACAGATCCAATCTTTTTTAATTTGACCTGTTCCGTTGAATTATCACTTAGGATTTTTGATGTTTTTTGAACCATATCATTCACTTGCTGCTGCATTTGTGCCAATAGCGTGACCTGAGAGGTTAATTCCTTTTCCTTATTATCAATCACGTCCTTCAGATATTTCCTGTTTAATTCTTGTTTTTGTTTTTCTAACAACACTATTTTATGTTTATTCCGCCACCATTGAATGATAACTAACAATAAAAGCACGCAAACAATCAATATTGAAATGAAATATTGATAATTCAATTGCTTTTTGGACAGGGTTACGATTTCCTTCTCTTTCTTCTCCGATTCATATTTCTCCTTTAACGCAAAGGCTTCCTTTTTAACAGATTCATTCACCAGACTATCATTCAGAAGATGAAATTTTGTCTGAAAAGTGTAAGCTGCTTTATAGTCAGCCATATCTCTGGATAGCCAGGATAATCGCTCATAAACTAAGGCTTCTTCCCGAACTAAATTCAATGATTTGGTTAAGGCCAGGCTTTTATTCAATCGAAGGGATGCATCGGTATATTTCTTTTGCAGGCGAAAAAGATTTCCCATATTGAGATTAGTCAACATGACGCCATATTGAATATTATTCTCCTCACAAACCCTTTCACATTCAGCAAAAAGTTTTTCAGCTGCTGATAAATTACCTTGTTTCTCTAAAATATTTGCCCGATTTGTCAGATTTTGAGCCAGCAAAAGGGGATAATCAGCCTTTTTTAATTCCCGATAGGCCAAATCATAATAGGTCAATGCCTTTTCAATTTGATTTGTCTGTTTATAATTACTTCCTAAGTTATTGTAATTCATAATTAGCGGATACGTATAACCCAGGGATTTATTTATATCAATGGCTTTTAAAAGATTCAATTTTTGATTTTCCCTGTCGCCAAGTCGTTCATAGTTGAGAGCTAAATTATTATAAGCAACAGCCAATTCCTTTTTATCTCCAATTTTTTCAAAAAAGGAAATAGCTTGCAATAATGATTTTATAGCAAGAGAATATTTTCCTTTGTAAGCATTTCTCAATCCATCTACCATTAAATAATTTCCATATACGGGAGAGGAGGGTGACCTAAATTTTTCTGCCTGACTATGCCAGTAGTTTAGGGAATCAATATTTCCTTTAAAATTGAAAGTACTTGCCAGTTGCAAATAAATAAACGCTGTTTCTATCTCGTCCTTTTCACCAACGAGTTGTTTGAATTTATGTAAGGTAAGGATGGTCAAATTATAATTATCTGTTTTATCCAAATAATCTAATTGTAAACGGTATAGCTCGATGAATAGCTTCTCATTTAATAGTTCCTTTTCAACCTTAAAGGATTCTTCGATAAAGGCGGCTGGATTTCTTTGAAGAATTTGCTTTAGCGAATCTATTTTTTCCCTCCCGACGTTTGGAGCAGATGTGCGCGTATTTTGTCCTTGAATACTTGTTAAAATATTAAGTAGTAAAAAGCAGGAAAAGATTACTTTCATATATTTACACCTTTAGAGAATACTTGATTCTTTGTGAAGACAACTTTATAAACTGGAAGTAATACTTGCGAATATAGTGTATTTTATAATTTTCGTGTTTGTTTTTTTTGGGTTCGAGCGGAAGGGTTCGAGCGGGTTATGTTTCGAGCGGATGAGTTCGAGCGTAGTTGTACGCAATGTTCAGGCGCGGTATTTCGCAGAGTTTGAGCGGGAAGAGGTTTTAATCTTGAATACATCGGACTGAGGCACCTATTGTTTTACTTAGCTGATCCGTTGAAATCATATTATTATTGGTAGTTAAGTAAAATAACCAGGCCTTGATATAATTATTTTCTGTGGATGTCCAAAAAAAACCGAAGTTTTTCATCAAATTATAAAAACCATCACTACTTCTGAAACCTCCCTGGAAGGCTGAGAATTGTCGCTGATCAGTTAAAACCATGGTCATAATATTCTTTTCATTAACGGAGGGAACATGCCAACCCTCTGGACAAATCCCTTTTGGATCAGCCACAGCGTACCAGTTATAAAGGTATCCATAGTCTTGAAAATAACTGGTTTCATTTTTATAAACAGATCTGCTACCTATCAATTTGTTTCCCCACAATTGATCGCTATCATTCCCTGTTGAACCTCCTGATATATCCAAAGGAATGGAGGATCCATCTCTATATTTCGATACCTTCAGATTTTCTGTAAGCCAACATTGGGTTCCAATAGGCATAGTATGATAAACATTACCATCAATATCTGTAACCGTGGCAGATTTACATGGATTTAAAAAATTATGAACAGGTAAGAACCTTTCAAAACTGAAAAACAAATGAATAGAAATTAAGAATGATAACATAACGTAATGATTGAATAGGTTGAAAATAATTAGATAAGAAACTTAAATCGAGAGAATGAACTATAATCTTTGTAAATAAATTTAAATCGAGATTGTAAAAGTAAGATGTTAATTTTAATAAATTAACATCCTATTTAAAAAAAATAAAATAATCGAACACCCGAAGGTGATTCCGGTTACTTATTACGTTGGATATATTTCTTATTTTACCAAAATAATCTCATTAATATTTTTCATTTATCATCATTTAAACGTCAACACTTGAGGGTAACACGAGTAATACGCCGGCATTTCCGCAAGTTGGATCCGACAAATAATCGGTCATTAACGCTACCATATTGAATCCAATTTTCTGTTGAACAGAAACGGTAGGATCCTTCAGTTCACCATTTTTCAACGCCAGATAATATTGCTCCAGGGAGTAATCTTTGGCATGGGCAGCAAAACCATTTAGCATGCCAACGGTAACCTGACCTTTCAATCCCAGAGTATTTACCACCTTTTGTCGGGCTCTGTACAAGTGTCGGGCAATACCGAGCCCTCTGAATGCAGGAAACACGGCCATATCCATGCCATAAAGCCAATTTCCCTCTGGCTGATGGGTCCGCATGAATCCATCGTCAAATAAATCAGCAAAGCGATGCATTTCAGGGGATGATGGATTAAAATGATAACGGATACTGGAGGTACTTCCAACTATTTTGCCATCGATTTCAGCCACCCATTGCCCTTCGGGAAAAAGATCTACATGAGACGAGAAATGAATAGCCTTCATCCTTTCCTGAGGGATCAAATCGGGAAAAACAACTTCCTGAAGATGCGCTAATTGATCGGCATCTCTCTTTTTCATTTTCCTGATCGTAAGATCCATCATATCTATTTACATTTTACAAATAGTTGCTAATTTCTTTGGCAAAATGCGGAAATGCTATGTCGGGTTCCTCTATTTCTGGATGCCATTTTTTTTCCCATTCAAAACTATAATATCCCTTGTAGTTTGCTTCTTTCAGGGAATCCATGGCCTCCCTGAGTGGGGCAACCCCTTGGCCAATTAGGCAATATACTGGCTTTCCATTCACCAGTCTGGCGTCTTTCAAATGTACATGTTTAATATATTGATGTAAGGTAGCGAATACCTCTTTTGGTGTCTCTTTAGTAACTACCCACATGTTAAAGAAGTCCCAGATGAGACCTACTTTTGGGTGATTTGCGTCAGCCATAATCTTCAAAAGCATGTCCTTATAGACCACTTTACCATGAGATTCCAACAAGATAGATACGTTACTTCCTTTTGCATAATCAGCTAAAGTAACCAAACCCGAAATGATTAAATCGAGGGTCTTCTCTACCGATTGATCTGGTGGAAGGTCATCGGGAAAAACTCTGATAAAGGGACAATCGAGCTGCTGGGCCAGATCAATATACCTTTTAGCTTCATCCAAATTTGACTTCCTTTTATCTTCATTGGCAAAATGCAGATTGGCTGAAGAGCCCAGATTGATCACTTTAAGGGCATTGTCCTTCAATAATCTTAAGGTTGACGGTAAATTAGATGTATTAAAATCAGGACAATTGGGTAAAAACATTTCTCCTTTTAATCCTCTAATTTCAAATCCCTTATAGCCATTTTCAACGGCACTATTCACCACTTGACTTAAGGACCAATCTGGACATCCTAAAGTGGAAAAAGCCAGTTTGGGTGATTTCTTATTTTTTGTTACGAATGAATTTAAGGCAGTCAAAGCAACCAAACTGGCACCGGTTTCTAAAAAGCTTCTGCGTGTCCATGTTTTCATTCATTCAAAATTAAAGACCTAAAGAGGTGGCATTAAAAATACAATGAGGATCAGGTGTTTGGCCATGTAATACGGCCAATACATTTTTAACCGTACTCAGGCACATATTTTTATAAGTAGTTGCCGTTAAACTACTTACATGGGCAGTTATAAAGGATTTAGGATGAGAAATCAAAGCATCGTCGGCGGTTGGAGGAGGCGAAAAGGGAACATCGGCACCATAACCTGTTAATTTTCCCATGTCCAAAGCGCTTAAAAGAGCGTCCCTGTTAACCAATGCACCCCGAGCCGTATTGATTAAAATGGCTCCCTGCTTCATTTTATTAAAAACCTCCTCATCAACGATATCTTTCGTTTCCTCATTCAATGGAAGATGTAAAGAAATAATATCAGCAGAACGAAATAGCGTTTCCTTATCGACCAAAAGATATGGCACTTCTTTGTTAGAAGGCGACCAATAAATGACCTTCATACCAAAGGCGGCAGCGATATTTGCCACTTTTAATCCAATATTCCCCAAGCCAAGTATTCCCAGCGTTTTTCCGTGAAGTTCATCACTTTTAAAAGAACTTCTGGAGGCCCATTGTCCATTTTTAACCGCGGACAACGCTTCAAACAAGTTCCGTTGTATGGTTAACATGAGAGAAATAGTATGTTCAGCAACCGTTGAAGCATTTGAACCCGGCGCATTGATCACCTTAATTCCACGTTTTGACGCTTCAGCCACATCCACGTTATCAAGGCCAACACCACAACGAGCAGCTACTTTCATATTTGGGCAGGCGTCATACAAAGCCCTATTCACTTGACCAATCCCCCGCGTAATGACAGCATCAATTCCTTCAAGTATATCGGCGGCGGGCATACCTTCCCAAGCCAGGTGCAATTGAATATCCTTCTCATTTTTCAGTAATTCAAAAGATTCATTTTCAATGGTTTCCAAAAGCAAGACATGCATCATAAGCTGACTTTTTTCTATGATTCTTTATTCATTATGATACAATGTTGCATCTTGTGATTTATAGCCACGGAAATCGTTTCTACCGGAAACATAAATTCCCGCTTGATACAATTCATCGTCAAAAATGGCAGGATCAATTTCAGTACCTGGTTTACAGGACAATTCAATGAGATTTCCTGAAGGGTCTCTAACAAACATCTGGATAGGACCGAAAGGTAGTTGCCTTACTTTCCCCCATGGATTGATGTCAATGACCCCTAAGGCTTTCATTCTCCAGAACATCGCATTAATATCGTCCACTTGCATACAAACATGGCCTCTGAAAGAGTAAACATCATCCCATTCGGTCAAATGAAGTTGCTGGGTCTCATTAATCTTAAAAAAAGCAGTGGGATAATCGAATAGGAAGGCAGGAATAACTTCCAATCCCAATTCCTTTTCATAAAATTCGCAGGCTTCCTCCAAATTTTTCACAACGAGCGCCACATGATTTATACCGATTGCTTTTGACATAGCGAATGTAATTTAATGATTAATTTTCTGTTTGAATTCGTGGACAAAGTCCCAATTGGGCGTTAAGCCAAGACCTGGAGCCGTTGGTGCAGAAATCATACCATTTTCAACGGTAATTTTCTCATTCACAAGGTCATACATCATAGGATTACCCCCTAAAGAAAACTCAATGACTACTGCTGCAGGCGCTGCGAAAGCCACATTAACACCGGCCATGAAGGAAAAAGCAGAACCCCAGCAATGTGGCGCCAGTTCCAGTTGATAGGTATGTGCCAAATAAGCGGTAAATTCACTTTCACCCAAGGCAATTGGGATGGAAGTAGCCTGGCGAACTTCAGCGGTACCGTGACGATTATCGGGACTGATAGGTTCTTCAAACCAATATAAATTACAATCTTCAACCCCTCTACAGAACTGTTTTGCTTCGGGCACGCTGAAAGTACCATGGGCGTCAGTCATCAATTTTATATCAGGACCAATAGCTTCTCTGGCCGCTTTTACGCGTTTCACACTTTCGGCTACGGTTTGATCCATGATGCCAACCCTCATTTTTACCCCGGAGAAACCCTTCTCAATATATCCATTCAATTGGTTTCCAATATTATCAGCGCTGGCCCATCCTCCACTGGCATAAGCTTCCATTTTATCGCGGCATGCACCACCCAACAGCTCCACTACGGGCACACCAAGAGCCTTTCCCTTTAAATCCCAAAGAGCCGTATCGACGCCGCTCATGGCAGAAATAGTCAATCCTCTTCGTCCGAGGATTGGAAATTTCCTACCTCTGCTTAGGGAATAATGATCACGGGTACCATTATATATATGTTCCCAGATTTTTGAAATCTGTCGGGCATCTTTACCTAAAAGAAGGGGTTTTATTTCATTTTCGACACAAGTAACAATGGATGCACAAACGCCTGAGGAACCCACTGCTGCTTTAGCCTCACCAAAACCTTGCAAACCTGAATCGGTGGTAATCACCACCAGCGTCATATCAAAATCGGTCAGCAAACCATAGTCGGAAAAATGTTGTTTCTCCTTAGGTATGGGACATCTGAGCCAGAAAGCCTCTACATTCGTAATAATCATATCAGGGGTCTTAGGGTTTCAACAGATTTTCTGGTAAGCATAGAATAAAAATCTTCCGTAACGGCAGAACTTCCATGATCTTCAAGGAATTTTTTCGCTTCAGGACTTAGCCCTTGAGGATTTTCCTCTATAGAATTGGGATAAGGATTTGCGGGAGTACGGTCCAGCGGAGCGCAAAATTCGACAGAAAGCACCTCATTATAACCAATTTCCCTAAGTGTTGCCACTATTTTCTTCCAATCTAAACGTCCCATGCCGGGCGCCATTCTATTATTGTCAGCGACATGAAAGCCTACGAGACGACCTTTTGCCCGTCGAATCGCTTCAAACATATCGTCTTCCTCAATATTCATGTGAAAAGAGTCCAGACAAACGCCACAATTTGGACCGACGGCTTCAGCCAATGCGAGCGCCTGATCTCCCCTGTTAATAAAATAGGTTTCGAATCTGTTGATAGGTTCGATGCCGAGCAGAATACCTACACTTTCGGAATAGGCATAAATTTCCTTCATACCTTCCACGGCCCATTCCCATTCCTCCTCGGGTCTTCCGTCGGGAATAATTTTACCAACGGTAGCGGGAACTACGGACACCATTTTGCCATCCAATTCCTTAACCATGGTCACCACATCTTTCACATATTGGACCGATTTTGCCCGTTGCGCCTTATTTTTTGCCAACAAATTTCTGTCTTCCAACATGAGGGTTACAGATCCCCAGCAAGTCATATTATGATCTTTCAATAGTTTACCCACGTGTTTCGTATCATACGCTTCGGGCGTACCTTGAATTTCAATTTTTTCATACCCCAGCGCAGAAATTCGTCCAATGGTTGTTTCAATGGATTCTGCTCTCATCCAATTGTGAATTGATAATTCCATTTTCGTCTGTTTTTTTTTAAATATTACTTTTATCCCTTTTTGGTCATTTTACTTTCCAACGGATGCATTTTCAATAATTTACTACTTTGGTAAAATGATTGCTTTTTACTCAATGTAGCCCTAACTTCCTTCACGAATGAGGGTTGAATAGGAGAAGCGGAATTTCCAAAAGAATTCCTTATATAAGTGGCTACTGCTGCAACATCGTCGTCACTTAATCCTTCAAAAGGCGTCATTGGAACCATTCCCTCATATTGCTTACCATTTACTTCAATGGGGCCCATCAATCCTTTCAGAATAACTTTAACCAATCGAACCTGATCTCCAGTCACCCACTCTGTTCCGGAAAGCGGAGGAAAGCCAGATGCTGTCAGACCATTTCCATCGGCCTGATGGCAAGTTACACAATAACCTTCCTTACTATAGACTTCTTTTCCTTTAGAAAACAGCGCTAAATCATCCCCTTTCAAATTCGTCTCTACCTTTTTGACCACTTTAGGTTTAATCACCGCCACTCCATTCAAATGAGCGACCGCCGTTTCATAGGCATAGACCATCCATTCGTCCAGAGTCTTCATTTTTGCAGCTTCCAGGACCATCCTTCCCTTTGCTTTTTCCAACCAGGAAGCGGCAACGATAGCCCCTAAACGCACTCGTGGATGATCATCAGACGCAGCTTGTTTTAGCCATTCAGCTTGATTTTTCACCTGATGTTCGTTAAAACGAAGGACTTCAACGGCAGCAGCTCTAACACGATAATCATTTGCCGAAAGTAATTTCTTCAACAAAGGCTGATTCACTTTATTTAAACCCCAGCTAACCCATAAACCTTCTAAAAGATGATGCTCATATCGGGCGTCTTTGGTATCAAGGGTCAACATCCATTTATCCATTTTTGCCAGCACCTCGTCTGCATTTCTGGCTCTTAATTCCCTTCTGGTTCTATATCTGGAACGGTATTCTGGCAAAGTCAAATTTGAGAGCAAAGTTTCAATAGAAGCTCCGTCAATTTTTGCCGGATTAACCAAAGGTCTTGAGGGATAAGTTATCCGATAAATGCGACCATGCACATGATCTCTCAAAGGGTCTCTGGCATTATGTTGCATGTGTCCAATGAGAATATTATGCCAATCGACGAGGTAAAGCGAGCCATCCGGAGCAAATTCCATGTCCACTGGCCTGAAATTCCTATCGGTACCTACTACCAGATCTTGCCTGTGTTTTGTTTCATACCCGGTGCCACTATCCCAGATTTTATGCTGTTTAGTCCCTAAAAATCCAATGGTATTATTGATGAGCATATCTCCCTGCACTTCTTGCGGAAAATGTCTGCTGGATACAAATTCTAATCCGGAAGTAGGTCTTACCAGGTGATCTTTTTCAATGAGCTGCTTTCCCTTATTTGTCGCTTCACCATACCGGGGCAAAACGGTGCCCGGAGTCATCCAACGGACATCGGGTCCGGAAGTTTCTGCAAAAAAGGGCTGTCCCCATTCATCGAAAGCAATACCCCAGGGATTCGGTATAGATAATTGAGCTATCCTGTCCAATTTGTGCCTTTGCGGACTGTATCGGTAAAAACCTCCATTGGTAGCCCTTACTGTTCCGTAAGCCGTTTCGACATTGGTATGTAAAAAGACGCCTTCCCCGGAATAAATGGCGCCGGAAGGATCGGCACAAAAAGCACTACTATTATGGTGAGTATCATGGTCATCGAAACCACTCATTAAAATTTCTTCTTTGTCCGCCTTATCATCTCCATTGGTATCGGTGAATAATTTCAGGTTGGTACCCTGGGAAACATAAACCCCTTCAGGTGCAAATTCAAATCCCAGTGGAAGGTGCAAACCATCTACAAATACAGTCTGTTTGTCTGCCTTCCCGTCGTTATTGGTATCCTCGAGGATAATTAATTTATCGTTAGGTTTTGAATCTCCTGGTTTATAATGTGGATAACTAGGCATGGTAGCCACCCAAAGTCGTCCTTTATTATCAAAAGACATTTGCACTGGATTTGCGAGATCCCTGAATTCAACCTCCGAAGCAAACAGTTCAATTTTATACCCTTCCGGAACTTTTAATTTAGCTAAGGCATCTTCGCCATAGAGGTATTTTAAACTACCATTCTGTTCCGGATTAAAATTGGTTTTAATCTCAGGGAGACTACGGCTACTTTTATCTGCTTCCTGTAAATTGGTTTTCTCACCTTTTTGGGCAGCCAGCCAAATAGCCTTATCCCTGATGGTAAGCATTTGTCTGATTTTCTCCAACTCAGCAGGGTAATTATCAGGCCCAAAAGGATCATACCTTCTGCCATAAACATGCACCCCATTTGGTATCTTATAATCATTATGCCAAAGCCAATTTTTTTCCATCACCATATCATGGATTAATGCTCTGTTTGCTTCCGCTTTTTTAGGTACTGAACCAAAAATTTCGTCTGATAAATAAACGGCCAATTTTTTATAACCATCGCCATTTAGTTGCATCCCATCGATAGTCAAAGGTTTATCGGTTTCCGCATACCATTTTTTTGATGGTGTGAAGGCATCTACAAAACTTACGTTGTTCTTATCTGCTACCTCTTTCATAGCCTGGGTATATAACCAGATATTCTCATTTTGACTATCACCTTTTGGTACATCCATTAGGTGAGTTACGTCCTGATAAGCTGTTGGAGAAACGATAACCAACTGAGGAGCGGAGACCCCATTATATTTTTGACTGAGGGTATGCTTTATAAAAGCATCCAATTCATTCTTATAATTTTCCAGATTTTCCTTACCATCAAAAGATTCGCTAAAGCCAAAAAAGGCAATAATGATATCCGTTTTTAGGTTGGTCAGCCACTTATCCGGGCTGTCAAAATGTCCCTCACTATCGGATTTTTTAGCAAATTCAGATTGAAATTTTTCTGCACCTGGAAAAGCCCAGGGTAGATTTCTTGAGGCATGAGGCCTAAACCCAGGCGTATCACCTCCGTCACACATATTGCGGATAATCAATGATTTTTCAGGATACCGGACATACATTTCCGTTTCAAAATGACCATAATTCATCATTCTGGAACCCATGTTACCTCCGATCAGAGAAATATGGGCACCATTTGAAATTTCTATGGTATCATCCTCAAAAAAGTTAATCAAAGAGACGAACAAGAGAACGATGAATATAAATGAATAAAAAGATTTGTTTGGGTTAAACATCTTGTACTGATTTAGCATAAATATTTTAGAATGAGATCATCAATCGTTGACCATACCTCTGTAAGGCACATTGATATTGAGATTACCTTTCCATTTTTTGGGTATTTTTAATCCCAATTCCCAATGGATGGCATTGACTAATAAACGTTGAAAAGATTCGACGGAAAAATCTTCAGGATGGCCCATCGTGGTAGTGAAAATTTTTGCTCCGAACGAATTGGTACCTACCCAGGCGACAGGATTTTCGATGGCTGCCCTTTCAGGATTTACCGCTTTTCCCATGAGTAACCACTCAGAACCTTTTGTCGGATAGTCAGGTAAGACCCTGTAAAGCCATGATCTGACATGAAAATTGGGGTCAACCCCGGTCAAAATGGGATGATTTTTTGCTTTTTCAATGACAGAAACATCTGTGGAGCTCTCGTGGCCATAGTGGGTGTGAGCTGCTTTTCCACCCCATCCTGGAGGAGCATTCAATGCGAATTCACCGAAAGCATTCCATTTTTCAGAAGGGTGATTTTTAGGAAAATTAAAAGCATGCGTAGTGGTACGGAAACCCATGATCGGCTTGCCTGTTTTCAGGTATTCTTCGATAAGCGCCAGTTGCTCGGGAACCAATTGCCTCCAACGTAGATAAAAAGCGGCGAGATCTGCGTTTTTAAGTGCTTCCAGTCCGGGGATATTTTTTTCACCATTTTGATTGGGAAATGAGGTAAGAACCTTCGTTTGAAAATTATATGACTTTTCAAGTTCCGCAGCCAATAAGGGCAGAGTTTGCTCCCCTCCATATTCGTGATCACCGGCAACAAAAACAATCAGCGGTTTTTTTTGAGCGACCGCTGCATCCATAAACAAGGAAAAAGCAAGTAGAAGAAATATCCCCTTTTTCATACATTAGTTTTTAGGTGTAAGTTAAGAGAATAATTCTCTCAATTATTACCCAAAATAGCGAAAATTTCATTAAATGAGATAAATAATTTGTATAAATCAATCCGCAGGAATATTTTCAATTGGATTAACTGCCTGACCGAAGGTAATCAGATTATGATCCGGATCGAGCAGTGAAAATTCCATTTGCCCCCATGGTTTCCGTTGTAAAGGTGCATTTGGATGAATAGTTACGTTTGCGTCTACTAATTGGTTATACAAAGCCTCAATCTGGTTTGTCCTGATATAGATTTGCCCATAATTTTCCAAAGGATCCAATGTTTTGAATTCAAAAAAGTGAATTTCAATTCCGTCCTTTTCGAGCAACAGATAATCGCCATAATCTGCCAGTTCCATAAAGCCAAGTTGACCGATATAGTAACTTTTTGTCTGGCTTTTCAAGCGCATGGGCAATTTAGGAATGGCTTGTGTGAGCATTTGTGGACTATATTATTTGACCAAGACTGTTAAAAAATGCATCAAAATAATGAATTCGCGAAATAAAATATTCAATACCAACGAAAACAAAGTTAAATCAATTATTTTTGTAAAGAACTTTTATAACTAAAAACATAGTAACATGGCAACTTACAAAGTAGAAGAAATAGAGGGGATTGGTCCC
>JAJTER010000205.1:0-1464 GCA_021299835.1 Saprospiraceae bacterium
TATCAAAACAGAGGTGGATGTATTGCGAATTAAATGTGAGTGCAACTAAAGTAAAGCAGGGAGCCAGGTCGGAGCGAATTTCGCTCCGGCAAGGCTAAAGCCTTGCCTGAGTAAATTTTTGGCAGGGCGTATCTTAACATTTCTTTAACTAAAATACCAAAAAATATTAACACTTATTAACTACTACTTATTACTTTTATGCTTATCTTTGTAATGCAGTAGCGATGAAGCTAAAGCAATAAACAAAATCAAGTTATGAGAAGTACAATGTTAGAATCAAACGGTATTAGAATTGTGTTTTCCTTCGGCGGTAAAGTACGCGTCAACCAGTCGGGTAAAGAGGTCGAAACAGTAAACAATTTTTCAACCTTTAGAAAGTGGGCGAAGGATATTTTATCCGATAGCCAATTTAAAGTCGCTAAAGCGCAATTTAACCGTATGTAAGATTGAATTTACAAGCTCCTACGATTAAGTCGTGGGAGCTATTTTAAACCACAAAAAACTTTAAAACAATGGTAACTTTAGTAGAAAAAAAAGGCACTTTAAAAACCCTTCAATCAGCTATCCAAAGAGCAATTTCAGATAATGGTAATTTAGATTTTACCAATTTCATAGACATAGCCTACGAATTGGATAATGAAATTAACCGGTTTGAAAATACGTATAAAATAAAAGCGCCTGTAAAAGCTATACCGGTTTCTAAAGACAACAAACCGTCAAACGGACACCCTGGAATATATCTCCTTGCTCACTAAATAAAAAGCAGTACCCACTAAACGGAACGGTTTAGTGGGTACTGCTATGCCAGCGAATTTCGCTCAGGCAAGGCTTTAGCCTTGCCTGAGTAAATTTTTGGCAGGGCGTATCTTAACATTTCTTTAACTAAAATAGCTAAAAATATTAACACTTATTAACTACTACTTATTACTTTTATGCTTATCTTTGTCATGCAGTCGCAATGAAGCGAAGGCGTTAAATAAACAAGTTATGTATTTATTCATTGTAATTTTCTTCTTAGGTTGTTGGTTCCCTATTAGCCTATATGCTATGATTTTAAATAGCGAATCGGACGGCGATACGGTAAAAGAAACATTGACAAAATTCTTTATTGGTTCGTCTTTATGGATATTATTAATTGTATTTTTTGCAACACTAATAATTTAACAAAACATTAACACTAAGGGTATTGCATAATACATTCAATACCCTTATCTTTGCTTTATAATTTTTTAATCGCTTAAACTTAAAAAATGGTTACTTTAAAAGAAAAAAAAGGCGCTTTAAAAACCCTTCAATCAGCCATCTTGAAATCACATTCAGAATATGTCTTGTTAGATTTTACAGATTTAGAAGACTTGGCGTTCGACTTACAAGTAGGTATAGAAACGGAAGAGGACGAATTAGAAACGGAACTTAATCGTTTTTATAGCGAAGTTAAAGAAACTGCAGAAAGCGACTATTACG
>JAJTER010000205.1:1489-5383 GCA_021299835.1 Saprospiraceae bacterium
CTATTACGCATTCAGACAATCGCAAATGTAACGGAGTTTATAAGTCCAACCCACCAAACGGAAAAGTTTGGTGGGCATTTCTATGCCAGTGAATTTCGCTCAAGCAAGGCTAAAGCCTTGCCTGAGTAAATTTTGGCGGGATCCCTTTTTAACATTTCTTTAACTAAAATAGCTAAAAATATTAACACTTATTAACTACTACTTATTACTTTTATGCTTATCTTTGTAATGCAGTAGCGATGAAGCGAGAGCGTTAAATAAACAAGTTATGAAATTAGTAGGTTTTAATTTTGTCTATGGTTCAAATGTACATTCAGTTGATTTAAGACTGTCAGGTACAAAAAAATTAGGTTATGCGTTTATAGTGCAAACGTATCACTTTGATATAGAACAGGTTATAAATAATAACTTTGTTTTGGATTCAGGAACTTGCTTTAATTGCCCTTTAAGTTTCAACCAAAATAACGGTAAAACAGGCGGCTGTTATACGCATAAGGGAAATTTAAGAAAAGGATTAGGTTCTAAATTGAGGTCGTTAAATAAGCAATACAAAGCCGGTACATTGCTTAATAATTACGATACGGTTTTAAGCGGTTTAAATAAATTCGCAAAGGACGTTAAAATTTCCTTAGTTCGGTTTGGGACATACGGCGAAGCGGTTACATTGCCTTTAGACCTATTAGACGGTTTAGCGAAGCTATCAAAGCGCAAAACGGGTTATACTCACCAATGGAACAAACCCGAGTACAAAGACTACTCAAAATTTTTAATGGCTTCGACGCACAATGTTTTTGAGGTTAACATTGCAAAGGATTATGGATTCAGGACGTTCAATGTAGGACAAATAGAAAATAGTGTAATGTGTCCATCTTCGCCAACAATTAAAGAGGAAAATAGAACGCCATGTTCGGATTGTGGATTGTGCGCGGGAAATTCAATACAGGCAAAGGATATTTATATTCCTAAACACTAAAAAAAATATGGGAGAATGTTTGGATATGTCAAATATTCTCCCTATCTTTGAAACATATTAATCACTTAAATACTTAAAAAAATGAATAACAGGCATGTTTGGGAAGGTTGGACGGTTCAAGATTTTATAGATGAATTAGAACCATTCTTTAATTTAGTCATGAGTGGAAGGTCACATATCAAGCCATTTAAGGACGACAAAGAACTAAAACAGTATCTTAGAGATAATCAACCATACTATAAGAAACACATTCCAGAGGTCTTTAAGTACTTCAAAAATAAAATGAAATAAAGAGATAGTAACTTGTTTTTTGCCCCGTTGGATCCAGTGTCCGACGGGGATTTTGTATGCCAGTGAATTTCGCTCAGGGCAGGGCTAAAGCCCTGCCTGAGTAAATTTGGCGGGATCCCTTTTTAACATTTCCTTAACTATAACAGGGAAAACATTAACACTCCCTTAACTACTTTGTATTGGTTTTACCCTTATCTTTGTGTTGTTATTAAGAGAGAGGGAAAATAGAAAGGCAAAAAAGTAATTTAAAAAAAGTTTGCCTAAAATTTGGAAATTAGAAAATTAACCCTTATCTTTGCATCAGATTCTTAACCACTTTAAATATTTGCTATGAAGTCCATTAATGAGTTTATTTCCAATTTGTCAGCAAGAAACACTTTTGCAGCTATTCAATACGAATCGGCAGCAGATAAGGTTGCTAAAAAATTGACTTATGGTTGGTTGGCAGCCAATGGTATTACGAGAGAAGAAGTACGTTGTATTACTTTCCGCACTTGTCAGTTAGGAAGTTTCTCCGCGTGTTCTTAGTGCCAGGCAAACAGGTTACTTGGGGTTTTCCAGACGCAACAACAGAACGGAACCGATTAGCTTTAGTACAGAGAATGAAGGAATTAGAGCCACAAACGGAATCGGATACGTTTGAAGTGAGAATGATTGAGCTTGATTGTATCCAGAGTTTAAAGGCAAAAGAAATTTTTCAATTAGCGTAAAAAAATGTAGGGGAATGTTTGGATATTTTAAATATTCCCCTTATCTTTGCAGCATATTAATCACTTAAATACTTTAAAAATGAACAAAGAAAGTTTAGAAATTCCTCTAAAAAATGATTTGAAGGAAGAGATTTTTTATAATGCTTTATGTAATTCATTGGATTACATGATGCAGATACGGGAGATGCTATTTTACAGACTGTATTCCTTAATGAAATTATATATGGATAGGATTTAAAAAAGATGGGAGAATGTTTGGAAATGTAAAATGTTCTCCCTATCTTTGCATCATAATTAATCACTTAAATTTTAAAACATGAAAGGTAAATATGATTTGATATTAAATTCATTAGAGGATTTGTTAAGTGGTATGGAAACTAAGTTACTATATGCTACTAATAAAAATCAAAAAAGACAAATTGAAATTTATAAAAAAGATATTGAAACGATAAAGATTAAAATTGAAATAATAAAAAATCATAATACATTCTAATTAATTCATCACTTTAAATTTTAAAAACATGTTAGTAAAGAATGATGTTAGATGTAATTGGTGTGACTGGGAAGGATATGAGGATGATTTAGATTTGATTGTTGATTTATCTGATGATGGTATTTCACATGATGTACATTATCTTAAAGTATGTCCTGGATGTAAGCAAGATGGTTATTTGATGGATATTGATATTGATAACCCCGCAAAAAATTAATAAAATGGAAAGTTTTAAAGAGTTAAAAGACGCAATCAATAATAATATTCCTATCGTATGGAATGACCCTGACCCAATCGAAGGGAATGATTATACTATTTCTCATATTGATTATATTGAGGAAAGTAATACATGGGATATTAACCTACCTATAATTATACAATATAATAATAGTGGTTCTGAATCTGAAATTTTTTTACATGAAATAAGTTTAAAATAATAAAATGACTAACAAACATATTTGGGAAGGTTGGACTGTTCAAGATTTTATAAATGAACTTGAACCCACATTTAATAGAATTGTTAACGGCCATTCCTGGACAGCACCTTTTAAGAACGACAAAGAATTAAAAGAGTGGCTTATGGATAATCAACCGTATTACAAGAAACATATCCCTGAGGTATTTAATTACTTTAAGGAAAGGATAAAGATATAATAACTTGTTTTTTTGCCCCGTCGGATTTAGTGTCTGGCGGGGATTTTTAGGATCAGTGAATTTCGCTCAGGGCAGGGCAAAGCCCTGCCTGAGTAATTTTTGGCGGGACCCCTTTTTAACATTTCTTTAACTATTGTGGGAAAAACATTAACACTCCCTTAACTACTTTGTATTGGTTTTACCCTTATCTTTGTGGTGTTATAAAGAGAGAGGGTAAGCAAATAGAAAGGCAAAAAAGTAATTTAAAAAAAGTTTGCCTTAAATTTGGAAATTAGAAAATTAACCCTTATCTTTGCATCAGATTCTTAACCACTTTAAATTTATAAGTTATGTTATTTTCAGAAGTAAAAAGCGAAAAATTAAGCTCAAAGTATGTAGCTATTAGTTCTAAGAAATTAATCAGCGACCTTGAAGAAAATGGTTTCCACTTATCAGGTTTCCAAACAAAAAAGAAAGGTGCTAAAAGTTCGGCACACCTTATTAGAATGAGGTACAATAAGGAATTAATCTTAAAGGGTGAAACCTTATACCCCGAAGTTGTTATCCGCAATTCGTTTGACGGAACGGTTGGGTTTGAATGTTCAATGGGAATATTCAGATTAGTATGCTCAAACGGACTAACTGTATCAGATTCAAGATTTGAGTCCAAGATTTACAAAGTAAAGCATTTCGGAAAGAAAGCAATGGATATTTCGGAAAAGGTTATTTCGGGTGAAATCGTAGCTAACTTTTTTGATTTGCTACCTAAACTTGAGGAATATGTATTGCAGCAA
>JAJTER010000120.1 GCA_021299835.1 Saprospiraceae bacterium
TCAGGGAAAAAAAGATGATTTTTCGCATTTCCAATAATTAAGGCAGGTGATTTTCTGAAATTTAAGTATCCACTGACCTAAAAATAGTGAAATTAAAGGAAAAAAATATATTCATTTTCTGATTAGAGAAAGTGCAGTATTAATATCGGTATAAACCATGTTCTATGGCAAATTTGATCTTTAGAACACAATACATAAAAAAACTACTGGCTTACAAAGACATAGACCTCATAAAAGTGGTTACAGGCTTACGTAGGTCGGGCAAAAGTACGCTACTGGAATTGTATCGTACCGAGTTGAAAAAATTAGGTGTTCAGCCAGGCCAAACCGTTCTCCTAGAATGCCATTTATGTTCAATGAATCTAATTTTCGTTTTTGTTCAATAGGCTGTCCAAGGAATAACAAAAAGTTTCGTACAAACATTCAATTTAACCAAAATCTGTATTTTAAATGCTACATCTCCGATTTTTTAAAATTCCGAAAAAGTTTTAACTTCCTTAAATTACAATTAATAAAATAATTCGATATATTTGAATGGGATTAAAAAAAAAAAAAAAATTACCCTCATAATCAAAATTTTTAATCCTGAAATTTATTTAACCATTTTACAATCGCTTGTTTATCAAATTTCTCAGGTAATCTACATTTGATATTTTATAATTGACAATTTCTCTTTTATAATGTACTAAAATGAATAATTCAGCATTAAAACAACTCGAATTAGAGACCTTACTGGAAATTACCAATACCCTTTTCATACATGACAATCTAGATGATTTGTTGCATGACATATTAATTCGTACCTGTGGAATTTTAGATGCTTCTTCAGGTTTTATTTTAATTGAAGAGAAAAACTCAGATTTATTTGTTCCTAAAGCTTCTTTCAATTTAGACGAAAAAATCTTGTCAAAAATAATTTTTAATAAAAAAAGGGGATTTTTACATTCTTTGGCGGAACAAAATAATACTTGCCTTCATAATGAAAAAAATCTTCTTGATAAGTTAAATAAATCTTTTTCACTGGCGGCAGCTGTCAATGGAAAAGAAAAAATGCTCGGTGTAATTCTAATTTTTGATAAAGAGCAAAGAATTGGCATTTCAGATTTTTCTGATGTGGACGCGGCCATGCTTTCAGCTATCTCTATCCAGGCAAGCGTTGCTTATAACAATACTTTCTTACTTGACTCACTCCTGGAGGCAAAACGATTTAATGATCATATTATGGAATCCATCCAAACGGGAGTGGTTACCACTAACTTGTTTGGCGAAATTGATTATATCAGTAATACGGCTGTTAAAATCCTTCATCTATCTGCAAATGATTGTATAGGAAATCACTATCAGATCATTTTCGAGAAAGATCCGGAATTAATCGAACTTTTAGAAAAAGTTGATTTGGAAAATAGGGTTTATTCAGAAAAGAATTTTTTAATAAAATCTGGTAAAGTAACCGCGAACGTAAATCTTGCCATTTCACCCCTTTTGGATGATCAGGGAATTCAGATTGGCTCTGTGATTGCCCTGGAGGATATTTCTTATCTCGATAAACTCAAAAGTACCTTCAAAAAATATGTATCTAAACAGATTGTTGATAAAATTTTAGAAAATGAGGATTTATTGAATCTTGGAGGGCAGGAATTAACCGTAACTACCTTATTCAGCGATATCCGTGGTTTTACAAGAATGAGCGAAAATATGCTTCCTATCGATGTGGTAAAAACCTTGAATGCATATTTTGATTTGATGATTGATGTAGTTTTTAAATACAATGGAACCTTAGATAAAATTATCGGTGACGAATTGATGGTAATTTATGGGGCGCCTATTTATGGTCACGATGATACCAAACGTGCCCTTCTTACAGCCATTGAAATGCAGAAATTACTCATTGATTTCAATACCGCCAGAAAAGAAATGGGCATGAGTCCCATTGAAATTGGCATAGGTATCAATAGAGGTAAAACCATAGCAGGTAATATTGGTTCAAAAGAGCAGATGAATTACACCGTTATTGGTGATGCCGTAAATTTAGCCTCCCGCTTATGTTCTAACGCAAATGCTGGTCAAATTTTAGTTTCTGAAGCCGTAGTTCTGGAAGTGGAAAAGTATGGCATTTTTGATTTTGAAAAACTAAAGGCCATAATGGTCAAGGGAAAAGAAAAAGAGGTACAGATTTTTTCCCTCTTAAAATGTAATTGTACGCCCAGGGTTTTGGCCGCATTAGATCTGGTAGTTTCAGATTTATTAGTAAATCTTGACCCAGAATTATATTATCATTCTATTTCACATACGCTGGATGTATTTAAAACTTGCCGCCTAATTGCTCTTTCCGAAGGAGTAAGTGAAGCAGATATGGAATTATTACAGATTGCCGCCCTATTTCACGATACTGGTTTTCTTGAAAAATCAGTGGGTCATGAGGAAATTTCATGCCAAATAGCTCAGAATAATTTATTTGGTCTGGGTTTTAATAAATCACAAATTAACGCTATTTGTGAAATGATCAGGGCTACTAAAATACCTCAACAACCAACTAATTTATTGGAGCAAATTATTGCCGACGCAGATTTGGATTATTTGGGAAGATCTGATTTTCCTGACATTGCATCACTTTTATTCAAAGAATTAAAACATAAAAATATGAGCCTAATTGAAGCCGATTGGGATCAAATACAAATTAAATTTTTGCAAAGTCACCATTATTTCACTCAAACGTCTTTAAATTTGAGAAGTGGGGAAAAGGAAAAACATTTACAATCTTTAATTAATAAATATTCATGAGTAAATTTCTAAACAGAGATATTCTTAAGGATTCAATTTTAAGCCTTGCCGGAATATTATTCGCCGGTTTCGCTTTAAAGAGTTTCCTCGTTCCTAACCACTTTTTAGATGGTGGGGTTACTGGTCTTGCCCTTTTAATACATGAAACATACCATATTCCTATTGCCATCTTAATCATTTTATGTAATATCCCTTTTATCATTCTGGGGGGGATTTTGGTAAGCAAAGATTTTGCTATCCGTACTTTACTGGCTATTATAGGACTTGCTTTAGCCCTAACATTTATTCATTATCCTGTCATTACTTCTGACAAATTACTAATTTCAATTTTTGGTGGTGTCTTTCTGGGTATAGGTATAGGACTAGGAATGCGTGGAGGTTGCGCAATAGACGGGATTGAAGTTTTAGCCCTTTATACATTAAGGAAATCTGGTTTTTCAATGTCTGAAATCATTCTGGGTATCAATATCATTTTATTCTTAATCGCCGGTATCGGATTAGGTATGGTAACAGCTCTATATGCTATGCTGACTTATTTCATTGCAACTCGCAGTATGGACTATATTGTAGAGGGTTTAGAGGAGTACATTGGCGTTACCATCATTTCTAAAAATCACGAGGAAATTAAAAAAGCTGTCGTCATGCAAATGGGGAAAGGTATTACAGTGTATAAAGGGGAGCGCGGCTTTATGAAAGATAGTTTTGACGTAAGCAGTCCGACTGATATTCTTTATACCATCATGACTCGTTTTGAAGTTAGACAATTAAGAAATTTAGTGCTTGATTGTGACCCTAAGGCCTTTATTTTTACTACTGTAATAAAAGAGGCAGCAGGTGGTGTTATTTTGAAAAGAAAAAAACAACATACTTGATTTTTCTCATAGGTTTATTTTTTCAGCTTCAATAAAATGTATTTAATTTCATTCTTAATAGTTTGAAATTCAAAATAACATTTCGTCATTAAAGCAATGACATTAAATTTATTTTTCTATTTGTATCATTTCATATATATTTATATAAAATATCGTTGTAAATTAGAATTTAATTTAATTGATTTTTATAAATATTTAACCCTTATTAGTATGAAATTTTATCTGAATTTATACTATGTACTATCCATTTTTGTAAGAATATTGCTCATTCTACTGTATTTTAATTTTTCCGCTGTAGGACAAGACAAGATTGAAACTGGTAACCTATTTGTAACCAACTACAGCAGATCTTTTTTGAATACAGACTTTGTCAACTGGGCTGTTGTGCAAGATTCCGAAGGGATAATTTATTACAGCAACTATTTGAAAGGTGTCCAGACTTTTGATGGTCAAAAGGTGAGACCTGTATTAGATAAGAATGGTGAACCCACTCTAGGATTAGGGAGAGCTTTGGTCATAGACGCTAAAAAAACTATCTATGCCATTATTGGCGCTGATTTTGGGTACATTGAAAAAAATAAATTCAATGACCCTATCTATTATTCCTTGTCGGATAAGCTACCAGAAAAAGATAAAGTTAAATCAACACTTTGGTCTGCGGGGGTATTAAATGACACCGTTATTTTTACGTCTGAAAATTCGGTTTATCTGTTTAAGAACAAAAAATTACTCCGTGTAGAGCATTATAAAAATATAATCCATACTTTGAGTACAAATGAAGGAGGCGCTTTTCTAAGAGTTTGGGGTGAGGGAGTGTTCAAGTTGGTTAACGGGAAATTTACGCTTATCCCTTCTACTAAGGAGATTTTTGCACAAAATAGAATGGATGAGATTTATTCTCTGGACAACGGAGACCTCTTATTGGTATCAAGAAATATTGGACTATGGTTATTGAAAAAAGATGGTCGTCTGGAAAAAGCCAAGTCGGATGAGGCGGATCAAAATGTCAAGCGATATGAATCTTATTTAAGTGGTGGCAGATTAAAAAATAGTATTATTCCTATTCCGACAATGAAGGGCGGCTTGATTTTTATCGACAATCAGTTAGCTATCAAAGCCGTTTTAAATGAAGAAAATGGCCTGATTGACAATTATATTACCAATACTTTTCAAGATAGGAATGGGGATGTTTGGGGGACCAATATTGGTTTATTTCGTGTAAATTTTGATACTACCTTGACCTACTTCTCCCCAAAAAATAAGTTAAGAGGATCAGTGACAGATGTCCTTAGGTACAATGGGACACTCTATGTCAGGACTTTTAAAGATTTATATACATTCATTCCCAAAACGAATGTATATCAACAATCTCAATTTGTTGGGAATAATGTAGATGAAATTGGAAGGTCAATTTTACCTTTTGACGATCAAATAATCACTACTAATAATTTCTCCATTAAAACTACAAAAAATGGAAAAACAGAAGTAATTAGCCCTCTTTATCGCTCTGTTAACACGATTCGCTCCAAGTTAAATTCCAGTATCATTTTTTCTTCCAATAGGGTGTACGGACTATTGGCGCATCAATATAAAAATGGAAAGTGGAGTGCGTTAAAATTAGCCAAACAAGATTTTATCAAACCCTACAATATAGTAGAAGTCGCCCCTGGTAAAATTCTTGCCCAAACCATGGAAGGGATATTTGTTTATGACTATGACAGCAGTGGGCAGGGTAATTTCACAAAGCTTGCTCTGGATAAACAATTTACCAAAAGCGGAATGTTGGGTGTTTGGACATTTAATGAATCAACACATGTTTTGGTCGACTCCCTTCGGAACCATTACAGGCTAAATTTAGAAAAATACCAGGCGGAACTTACTAACATAAAGCTTGATACTTCGATTGTACTTAAGTTAGATCCTTTATTACGCAATAATCAATACACGTATAACCCAGATTCTAAAAATGGATGGACGATCACCGAAACGGGTCTTTACAAAACAGCCTTTGATTTCGACAAGGGTTATTCATTTACGAAATATCCCTTTTATAAAGTTCCCTTAAGCGAACTGAGCGGCGCCATATTTGCCGAGGGCTTGGGAGAAAGTGAAATTCTTTGGATAGGTTCCCAAGAGGAAAAATTGTATCGCTTTTATCCTGAATTAGCCGTTAAAGAAAAACACAAAAACTACAAGGCCTTAATCAGGGCCATTTATACCAATGGTCAAAAAGCCCCCCTGGATTTGGGTAAACTGCCCTTTACTGAAAATAATCTGCTTTTCGAAGTAGCCTATCCTTTATTTGGGAATGAGTCCAAAACCACCTTTAGTTATTGGCTGGAAGGTCAGGATAAGACCTGGTCCGAGTTTATTCCTGACGCTAGATATCAATATACCAACTTAAAGGAAGGCAACTACACGTTTCGTGTCCGAGCCATGGATGCCAGTGGTCAAATATCGGAGGAAGGTATTTTGGAATTTAGAATAAATCCTCCCTGGTACCGTACTCTTTGGGCCTATGGTTTCTATTTGTTGTCCCTTGTCCTGGCATTTATACAATTCGGAAAGTTCCAGGCTAAAAAATCATTCTTAAAAGCTGAAAACGAACGAAAAAATTCTGAGTTGGCTGCCGCGAAGGATTTGCAAAACAGGCTATTGCCTAAAACGCTCCCAGTTGTCAAAAATCTGGATATCGCCGGCTATTTAAGAACCTCTACCGAAGTGGGCGGGGATTATTACGACTTCTTTGAGCAAGCAGATGGCTCCTTATTTGCCATCTGTGGAGATGCCACGGGCCATGGCACTCCTTCGGGAATGTTGGTATCCATTACCAAAGCAGGGATCATTGGATTGCCTCAGATGAGTCCAAAGGATATGTTGCATGAATTGAACCGGGTGGTTAAAAAAGTGGACTTGGGTATTTTACGAATGAGTTTGAATATTGCCCTCATCAAGGACAATCAACTGACCTTAAGTTCGGCCGGAATGCCTCCGTATTATATCTATAGAGCTGCAACCCGTAACACCGAGGAAATTCAGATTTCAGGCATACCCCTCGGCAGTTTTAACGATGTATATTTTGATCAAATAGATACCACCTTTAATTCAGGAGATATTTTGGTCATCATTTCGGATGGTTTGCCGGAAGCCCCCAATTTAACAGGCGACCTGTTCGATTACCAAAAATTACAAGATTTAATCACAACTTATGGCAATTTAACAGCCAGGGAAGTCATTGATCAATTGATGATTGAAGCCGATGCTTGGCTTTCCGGTAAGCACAATCCCGATGATATTACACTGGTAGTTATAAAAAAAATAAATCCTTAAATGAAATCAAATGGATAGACCTAAAATTGAACTCAAACTGCCCGTTATAGCCAACATGGAACTGGTGGCCGTTCAAACCGCAGAAGTGGTTGCCAAACACATGGATTTGAGCGAAGATAAGGCAGCTGAAATTAGTATGGCGCTCATTGAGGCCTGCATCAATGCTTTTGAACACTCCCAGGCTCAAAATAATGTCTTTATCCATTTTATCCTGGAGGAGAATTCCCTGGTGATTAAAGTGATTGACCAGGGCATTGGTTTTGATAAAGCAAAAGTAGAAATTCCCGCGATTGAAAATAAACTGGGAACTGATGAACGTAAACGTGGATGGGGTTTGCAGCTCATCCAGGAATTAATGGATTCCGTTGAGTTTGAATCCAGCAAAGATGGTACCACTGTAACAATGACAAAAAATAAAGAAGTATGAGCCAGTTTAAAGTAAACACAGAATTCGAAAACGATATCGTTATCCTCATTACCGAAGGGTATCTCAATCAGGAGGGTGGACAAATGATAGCCAACATTTGTCTAAATAATATTGACAATGGTATAACTAAAATTTTACTGGACCTGGGGCAAACCAAAGTCGTAAACAGTATCGGTGTTTCCATATTGATTGAAATCATTGAGAAATTACAAGGCGTAGAGGGTAAATTAGGTTATTTTAACCTGGCTCCCATCGTCGACAAAACTTTCAACATCATGGGATTAACAAAGTATTCCTCCGTTTACCCAAACAGAGAGGACGCCCTCGCTAATTTTTAAGCGTGTTATGAAAATACATATTCTAACCATCGCTTTTGTAGTTGTTGCATTACAAGGTACCGCACAATCTACTACGGGCCAGGTGAATATCCTGGATCTTATGAATTTACAATTTAACCTTCAGGATTCTTTAAATAAAATTGAATCCACCAAGGATGTAAGGGAAAAGGCTGGCATATT
>JAJTER010000121.1 GCA_021299835.1 Saprospiraceae bacterium
AATTCTTTGCAATGCCTTTATCAAGAAACGTAGGAATTAATCTTTCCGTTGGCTTCTAATTTTGTTAAACTTTAATCTAATGCAAATGAAAAATAAATTGGTCAAAACAGGGTTAATTCTCACAAGCCTTCTGGTTTTTAATGCTTGTAATGAGGATAAACTGATTGAGTTAAACACCAACCAAAATGCAGTGACCGCTATGGATCCTGCCTTCTTACTTACCACCGCTACCTTAAGAATTGGTGGAGAGTATGAAAACACCAGAGCAAATATGCTCTATGCTGCTACTATGATTCAGCACACAGCTTCTACCGCCAGTTATTTCAGTGGTGATAAATACTACTATAACGGACAGTATAGCGGTGCTTACATGGAAAGACACTTTACGGACGTAATCAGACTGTACTCAAATATTATTGAGCAGACTAAAGCTGATGCGACTAAGGCGAATCTCTTTGCGGTGGCTACCATTCTTCGTGCTTACGATCTTCATCGTATGACAGATCTTTATGGTGATATTCCTTACACTAAGGCTGGTTATGGTTTACAGGATCCTGAAAATTGGTTTCCTTCCTACGAATCACAAAAGGACGTTTATACTGCTATTGTTAAAGATGTTAAAGCAGCCAGGGATAAATTAAGCGCTACGGGTGGTAGCCTTGGTGCACAGGATGTAGTTTATAATGGTGATATTGCAAAATGGAAAAAATTTGCCAATGCTCTCCTTATGCGTGTTGCTATGAGAATGCAAAAAGTTGATGCAAATACTGGTAAAGCCATTTTTGCTGAAGCATACGCTTCTGGAACCTTCTCTTCAAATGCTGATAACGGTACCATCAAATACTTAAATGGCCCTCAAGGTCATAACCGTAACGGTTTAAATGACGGATACTGGAATACTTACAAGTATTCAAGAGACTGTAAAGTGAGTGAAACTTTTGTAAACTGGATGAAAGCTAATAATGATCCTCGTTTGATGATCGTTACAGGTGGAACAGGAAATCCAGAGGTTTCTTCTACCTGGGATGTAAATCCTGCTTCAGCTATAGGTTTACCAAACGGTTACACTAGTTCAACACTACTTAATGTTCTTTCTGCTGACAATAAGGCAAAATTCCAAACAGCTGGTGTCGGTACGCGTATGTTCTCCATGTTAAACATAAAGTACATGGATTGGGAAGACCCATACTACCTTATTTCTTATGCTGAAACAGAATTGCTTTCTGCTGAAGCTGCCGTGAGAGGTTGGGTTACTGGTAATGCAGAAACGCATTTCAATAATGGTACCAGAGCAGCTATCCAGGCATGGACTGCTTTCGATGCTTCTTTTGCTCGCCCTGCTGCTGACATTGATGCTTATATCGCTGGTCGTAAATTTGCAGCTGCTGCAACAGAAGATAAACTTCGTCTTATTGGAGAAGAATTTTGGGCAGCTACTTACTTAAACGATATGGAATCTTATGCTAACTGGAGAAGACTTGGCTATCCTGTGCTTGTACCAACAAAAGATCCTAACGCATTTGACGGTAATGTTATACCTCGTCGTTTAATCTATTGGGAAAATGAAGCTGGCTCAAATCCAGCGAATTTTACCGCAGCCGTAACCCGTATGGGTGGTGATAAATTCTCTACCCGTGTTTGGTGGGATGGTGGTAAATAAATTATTTATCGGAGATTTTTATCTTATTAATCTCTGATTTTTAAATACTTACTATTAATTTTGAAGAGGCTATCTGAAAAGATAGCCTCTTTTATAGATATGCGACCCCTCCGGGGTCGGTTTATTTTTGTCCTGACCCCGGAGGGGTCACATGTCTATTGCCATTTGTGCCTTGCGATAATAAATGTTTTCAGTATACCCTTTTATGCCTTGCGATATCACTTCCCCAATATACCTATTAAAATATGAGGTAGGGTTCATTAAAAAGTTCTATTTTTAGATTTTGATAATCAAGTCTAGCCATATCTATGAAACGATTTTCAATGTCCTTTCCATTTCCTTTTATATTAGGTTTATCCTTTTTTATCGGAGAAAGTGGAAATGCCCAATCTTTATTTCAGGCTATGCCTTCTTCTTCAACAGGCATAACTTTCGAAAACACTCTTCCTGAAACACCGACGCTGAATATTATCACTTACGAATACTTCTATAATGGGGGTGGTGTAGGTGTAGGCGATTTTAATAAGGATGGGCTTATCGATATTTTTTTCAGTTCCAATATTAGCCAACATAAATTATTTCTGAATAAAGGAAATTTTCAATTTGAAGATATAACAAAGAAAGCGGGCATTCTTCCCAATGCAGGTTGGGCCACCGGGGTATCTGTAGCAGATGTCAATGGGGATGGCTGGCTCGATATTTATCTTTGCCAATCAGGGAATTTACCTCCAGAAAAAAGAAAAAATCTATTATACATCAACAATAAGGATTTGACCTTTTCTGAAAAAGCCGTTGAAGTGGGACTGGCTGACTCAGGACACACCACAATGGCCGCCTTTTTTGATATGGATAAGGATGGTGACCTTGATGCTTACATTCTGAATCATAACATTAAGCAATTTCGAAATTTTGATGCCGCTTTTTTGAAAAACCAGATAGATCCCGATGCCGGCGATCGGCTTTATGAAAATCGTAATGGCATTTTTCATAATATTACCCAACAAGCTGGTATTAAATCAAACCCATTAGGATATGGACTAGGCCTTAATGTTTCTGATATTGATGGGGACGGTTGGCAGGATATCTATGTTTCAAATGATTATGTAGAAGAGGATTATCTCTACCTAAACAACCAGAATGGAACTTTCAGAGAAGTTCTTAAAGAGCAAATACCACATATTTCTAACTTCTCGATGGGACTCGATATTGCAGATATCAATAACGATGGCTGGCAAGATATTTTCACTCTTGATATGCTTCCAAAAGATAATAAAAGACAAAAACTACTCTATGCACCCGATAATTTTGAAGTTTATAACAACACCGTTGATAATGGATTCCATCATCAACTGATGAGAAATATGCTTCATTTAAATAATGGCAACGGTACATTTAGTGAAATTGGACAATTAGCTGGCATTTCAAATACGGACTGGAGCTGGTCTGCTCTCTTCGCCGATTATAATAATGACGGGAAAAAGGACCTTTTCGTGACCAATGGTTATGGCAGAGATATGATTAATCGCGATTTTATAAAATTCTACGCGAATGAACGACTAAAACATCTTCAAGGCAATACCGACGATAAAATGTTTGGCTTACTTAAATCTATCAAATCTACCCCTCTCCAAAATTTTATATTTGAGAATGAGGGAGGATTTTTCTTCAAAGATCGTACGGTAGACTGGGGTTTAACCGGTGCAGATTATGCTCACGGTGCCGCTTATGCCGATTTAGATAATGACGGAGACCTTGATCTCATTTTTAACAGAATGAATGCCGCAGCTGGCATTTACAAAAACAATAACATTGAGCAAAATAAATCTAAAGGATTTATACGCGTTGAACTTTCATCAAAGAGTAAAAACACCTACGCCTTAGGCGCCAAGGTAAAAGTATATACCCCTCAAGGCATTTTTAGTGTCGAAAATAATCCGGTCCACGGCTTTCAGTCTTCTATGTCAGGCCCAGTTCATATTGGACTATCCGGTGATAAAATTGATTCCATAAAGGTTACCTGGCCTTCAGGAAATTTAAGTTATCTGAAGGAAAATGTACTAATAAATAAAACCTATTTTTTTACTGATTCCATCACCACCCAACCACAAAAAGGGAATCTGGCCAAAACAACTTCTATTTTCAATGCCATCCCTGACACCCTGAATTACAAACATAAAGAATTGATGGTTAATGATTTCAAAGTACAGCCACTCATTCCCAACATGATATCCTATCATGGTCCGGAAACGGCCGTTGGGGATATAAATGGTGACGGTTTGGAAGATTTTTATATTTGTGGACCAGAAGGGCAGGCTGGAAATATTTTTCTACAGTTGAAAAATGGTCAGTTCATTCCAACAAATCAACCTGCTTTACTAACCGATGCGGGCTATGAAGATACTTATGCCACGTTCTTTGATGCCGATGGAGATAAAGATCTTGATCTCTATGTTGTATCAGGGGGTTATGGAGACACAGATTCAGGATTACCTTTAAAGGATCGTCTGTATTTAAATCAGGGCGGTCTGTTTTTTGCTGCCCCGGAGGGAATCCTACCCGATATATCATTTTCTGGCTCTGTCGTTGTGCCCCTGGATTTCGACCTCGATGGTGATATAGATTTATTTATTGGAGCTCGCGTAGAACAAGGCAAATATCCCTATGCCCCTGAAAGTATATGGTTAGAAAATAATGGAAAAGGATCTTTCACCATCAAGTGGCGTAAACAACTGGGTATGATTACCCATGCTTTGGCTATGGATATCGATATGGACGGGCAGTCTGAATTAGTTGTTTGTGGTGAATGGACCTCTATCCAATATTTTTCCTTTAAAAAAGGGGAATGTCAAGATATTTCAAACGAGGTGTTATCTAGTCCATTAAAAGGATGGTGGAACGTATTACATGCGGCAGACTTGGATGGGGACGGAGACAAAGACCTGATTGCTGGAAATTGGGGCTTGAATGCCCCATGCAAAGCATCAGAAAAAGAACCTATTGAATTATATTATGACGATTTTGATAAAAACGGTTATATCGATCCTGTCCTGTGCTATTATATGGATGGAATTTCCTATCCCTTTTCAACAAGAGACGAAATGACAGATCAAATGGTTGGTCTTAGAAAAAAGTTTGTCACTTATGATTCTTATGCTAATGTGACCATACAAAATATATTTACCCCTGAACAGCTATCGAAAAGTCCCAAATTAGAGGTCAATACCTTAGAAACTATCTGGCTGGAAAATATAAATGGGCGATTCGTTGCAAGAAGTTTACCTGCTGAAGCTAACTTTTCCCCTGTTCATGCCATTTTAACGGAGGATTTTGATGGGGACGGATCATTAGATATTCTACTGGCCGGGAATGTAGAATATACCCGCATAAGAATTGGGAAAACAGACGCTAATTATGGCGTTTTATTAAAAGGCTCAGGAAAAAACGCCTCCTTCGCTTACCTTCCACAGTTAACATCGGGCTTAAGTATAAAAGGAGCCGTAAGAAGTTTAAAATCGATCCAAGGATTAAATAAATCCAAAGTAGTCCTTATTGGCATTAACAACCAATCCCCATTGATTCTAAAAACGTCAAATTAAATAGCAATATGAAGTGGCTTTATATCCCTTTTCTTTTTCTTAGCTGCCTGCCATATTCAAGAGCAAATAATCCAGATAAGGCAGACGTATATGTTTCCGCCCTAAAAAAAGTTACCGATATTATGGTAAATGATGTGACCTCCCCTGTTGCTGCGTCACGTTATTACGCCTATACCACCCTGTCCTCTTATGAGGTAGTGGTTGCCTTGCGTCCTGACCAATTTCATACTATCGGTAAAATAAGTAGATCCAAAACATCATTTCCTAAAGGTCTAGCCAAAGAAAAAGAAGTAATAAACGGGACAATTTTAGGTATGTGGAAAACGGCTGCTGCGCTGCTACCATCAGGGGGAACTCTTTTGCCAGAAATTGATTCTTTATCAAAATCCCTGCCTAAGCCAATCTTACAAGTTATTGACCAGATTGTTGGCGAGGTAGTTTCTATGGCCATGAAAGATGGATTCCTTCAATTAAATAATCTAAAACGGTACACCCCAAAGCGAGGTTCAGGTTTTTGGCAACCTACCGGACCTGCATTCATGCCTCCAGTTGAACCACACTGGAATACCATTTCACCCCTTGTACTTGATTCGGCCAATCAATTCGTACCCATACCTCCTATTCCCTTTAATGTGGATAAAAATGCACCTTTTTATATACTATTAAAGGAAGTGTATGACATAGTGCGTTCCAAAGATGCTAAAAAAGAAGCCATAGCCAATTTCTGGGACTGTAATCCCTATCATATTTCCCAGATTGGTCATGTTGAATTTGGCACTAAAAAAATATCCCCTGGTGGACATTGGATCGGTATAACGGGTATTGCCTGTAAAAAAGAAAAGCGATCTATTGAAGAAACAGCCCTAATTCATGCCTTAGTTGCCTTGACCTTACACGACGCGTTTATAGCATGTTGGGATGAAAAATACAGGAGTCATCGGGTTCGGCCTGAAACAACCATTCGCGAATTCATAGATAAATCGTGGAAACCTATTTTACAGACACCTCCATTTCCCGAATACCTGTCAGGTCACAGTGTTGCTTCATCTGCGGCCTCCATTGTTTTAATTAAAATTTTTGGAGATTCATTTCCTTTTGATGACGATGTAGAAGTAGAATTCGGACTACCTGTGCGCTCCTTTGGCTCTTTCTCTGAAGCCGCTGTGGAGGCGTCCATGTCAAGACTATATGGAGGTATTCATTTTCGTGATGCTATCGAACAGGGGATATGGCAAGGTAAACAGTTAGGTCAATTTGTAACCAATCGATTGAAATCTCATCTACACTTATTAGGGAAACAAAAAAGGAGGTAAAACAAGATGTCTCCCTCCTTCAAAATTACTCCCAGTTAAATATCTTTAAATTTAATTTTATTCTTAATTGATATGATAAAAATAGCCAATTTTAGACAGTAAAATTGATTCTAAAGAAACAATTTGTCCATTTTTTAAAATCAGGACAAATAAAATTTTGAAAAAAATTGAAAAAGGAATCAAACCTGCCAAACAACAATTAATGATATTGGAAAAACAAAAAAGGAGGTAAAACAAGATGTCTCCCTCCTTCAAAATTACTCCCAGTTAAATATCTTAGAATTAATATATCTTAAAATTATTAAAGTGAAAATAAGCAACTTCTCAAGCTTTATGGCCATTTTTTGAGCTTAATATGTCCACTTTTAAAAATCTGGACATATTAAAATCGAGCTGATTATCTCTAAATAATTATTATATTTGTTTCATCTTAAATATTTCACCTTTTAAAATGATTTCACCGCAAATTATCTTGCTTCTGTCATCTATCACGGTAATACCCACGATAGTGGTTCTTTTTTATTCTGCTTTAAACTGGAAAAAATCACATCATTTTTTTCTTGCTTGCTTTTTTATTTCTTTAATTTTTTATTATTTACCATTCATTTTTTCAAACGCAAAAATTTTGAGATATGTACCATATATATTGAAGACAGGCATTGTATTTTATTTTATGATACCTGCTTTTATTTACTTATACATAAAATCATTTCTAACAAAGTCCTTATATCTAAATAAAAAACATCTTCTTTTTCTCATAGTTCCATTTATTGCCTTTTTAGATTACGTTTATTTCCACATTCAAAATAGTTCTCAGATTGACGAAATAGTCAAAATGATAGAAAGTAATACCATATATATTTTTAAACTAGAAGGATTTATACCTTTTGAAATAAATATTTTGCTTAGGTTCATATATATGTTGCCCTTTATCATTTATGTAATAAGATTAACCATTAACCAATCTAAGAAACCATTCATAACGACTGCGGATAAAAAAACATTTACCTTTATAAAGTACCTGCTTTTTGCTGTTATTTATGCCTACATTAATTTTTTTGCTGCCCTGGTCCTACCTTTATTAGTAGACAAGATAGATTACACCGATTCCTTAAATTCTGGTATGATCATCATCGCAGGAGCTATTATTTTATTTATAGTTCTGAGCATTTTACTAAATCCTGAGCTTCTATTTGATTTAAAAGAAAAGGAAAAAAAGGTAGGAAAAATAATAAAGGAATCTATTGAGGAATCTACCGAAATGCTAAACGCCATAGAGTCTAAAATGATTGAAGAAAAATTTT